>NZ_JBEPNA010000016.1:0-57403 GCF_040546025.1 Marisediminicola sp. UYEF4
ATCAACAACAGCTACTGGCTCCAACCACCAAAAAACATCGACCCCACCCAAACCCTCATCCTGCTCCCCAGCAGAACACCCACCATCGCCACCATCACAGCCATCACAGCCATCAACAGAAAGAACGTCCCATGAACGGCCGAGCATGGGCCGGAGCCTCGCGCGTGCAGGATCGCCCGAGCCCAGTACACCTTAACCGCAGTTGCGGGCGCCGCCCCGGCACTGGGGCTCGGAGCCCGGTGCCGACTCCCGGCTCCCGGCTCAGGGGTGGCGGGCTTCTGAGGTCCAGGCTCCGGTGCCGTCCCCGTTTCGGTCGTTGATGCAGAGGAATATGCTCGGCCCATGGCTGAGCGGTCGATCGATACAGACGGTCACGGGACGGGTCCCGCGATCGTCGTCGATGACCTGCGCGTGCGCCGCGGGCGTTCCCAGGCATTGCGAGGGGTCAGCCTCGAAGTGTCGAAGGGGCAAGTAGTCGGACTTCTTGGTCCGAGCGGCAGCGGCAAAACCACTCTCATGAGATCGATCGTGGGATCGCAGGTCATCGACGGCGGCAGCGTCACCGTGCTCGGTCGTCCAGCAGGATCCGCACCGACACGAAGGTCGCTCGGGTACATGACCCAGAGTCCGAGCGTGTACGACGACCTCACCGTGCGCCAGAACCTTCGCTACTTCACGCAAGTACTCGGTGCCCCAGCCGACGACGTTGAGCGCGTGCTCGCAGAAATCGATCTCGACTCGAAGGCAACGAGCCTGGTCTCCACGCTCAGTGGCGGTGAGCGCAGCCGGGTTTCGCTCGGTGCCGCTCTACTCGGCGCACCGAAACTGCTCGTCCTCGACGAACCCACGGTCGGACTCGATCCCGTTCTGCGCCGTGACTTGTGGGACCTGTTCCACCGCCTCGCCGACACCGGAGTGACCCTGCTCGTGAGCAGTCACGTCATGGAGGAAGCGAGGCGCTGCGATCGGTTGATTCTTCTTCACAATGGTCGCCTTCTCGCCGACGAGACACCGAACGGACTGCTCGAGAGCACCGGCGCCGTTGATCACGACGATGCATTCCTCGCTCTCGTCCAACGGGAGTCCCCGTGAGCCCTCGACTGACCGCTGCGACAGCGGCCCGCGTGCTCACTCAGATCGCACACGATCGCCGCACCATCGTTTTGCTGCTTGCCGTTCCGAGCCTGTTGATCGGGCTCCTGGCCTGGCTCTACAGCGACACGGACGTCTTCGCCCGCGTGGGCCCGTCCGTGCTCGGTCTCTTCCCATTCATCATCATGTTCCTCATCACCAGCATCACGACGTTGCGCGAGAGGCGGTCCGGAACCCTCGAGCGGCTCATGACAATGCCGCTGGGCAGATTCGACTTCATCGCCGGCTACACCATCGCGTTCGGGTTGATGGCAGTCGCGCAGTCGCTCGTGGCAGTCGGCTTCGCCGTCTGGGTCTGTGGCCTCGAGGTAGCCGGCGCGCCATGGTTGCTCGTGCTCGTTGCCGTGGCCAACGCGATCCTCGGCTCCACCCTCGGGCTCCTAGCAAGCGCGTTCGCGAACACCGAGTTCCAGGTGGTGCAGTTCATGCCTGCGCTCGTCTTTCCCCAGGTGCTCTTGGGCGGCATATTCCTCGCCAGGGACCAGATGCCGGATGCCCTCGAGGCGATCTCCGACTGGCTCCCGCTCTCGCACTCGATCGACGCCCTCATCCTCGTCTCGACCGAAGCGGATGCGTCGAGCGACGTTCTGCGGGAGCTGGCCGTGGTAACGGGCTTCATCGTTGCCGCGGTCGCTCTCGGCTCGTTGACCCTTCGCCGCCAGACCCGGTGATCGCGCAGGCCCTTGTCAGAACTACACCCGTCGACATGGGTGACGTCGCGACAGGGAGGTCAGTCCTGAGCTGCGGGGTACGCGAGCACCCGCCCACGCACCTCGATGGTGACCTCGGCACCGACGGGCAGCAGCCCCGATGCGGCGACGCGTGCCATGCACCTCGTTCCGCTGAGGAGGGAAAGCTCCAGAAGCGCGTCATGACCCGTGTAGCTCACCGCGGTCACCGTGGCTCGAAGGCCCCGGGCGGGAACAGAGTCGACCACCTGCGTCAGCTCGAGCTGTTCCGGCCGCACCAGCACCGTGACCGGGGTGTTCTCGACGGGCTCGTCGGATGCTCCCGCGCGCGCGATCCCGTCGGATGCACCGGCGCGCGTCAGCAGGTCAGCGGCGCCCTCGCCCGACGTCTCACCCCCACCCATCGTCTCGACCGCCTGCTTGACCGCCTGCTCGACCGCCTGCTCGACCTCGGCAACCGTCCGGCTACCCCCGGGAATCACGGTCACCGGCGCTGTCTCTCCCGACCGCCGAATCTCACTTCGGAGCGGGGGCCCGCGCCGAACCCCGTTGTCGTCGTAGGCGAGCGCACCATCGGCAATGTCCGCCCCCGACGAGTCAGCGATCGACTGCCCGTCTGCCGCGACCCGCGGCATCCACTCCGCGTCCAACGACCCCAGCGCACCGACGACCGAGCCCGACCGCCAGAAGCCCGGCAGGAACACCGAGTCTCCGACGAACGTCGCAACCCACGGATTCGCGGGCCGCTCGTAGACCTCGGCCGGAGTGCCGAACTGCAGAATTTCACCATCGCTCATCACCGCGACATAGTCCGCGATCGAGAGCGCCTCGGCCTGATCGTGCGTGACGAGAATGCCGGTCATCCCCTCGGCGCCGAGCAATGCCCGCACCTCGGTGCGCAGCTCGCCGCGAAGGAGAGGGTCGAGCGCACCGAACGGCTCGTCCATCAGCACGACCTCCGGCCCTGACGCGAGAGCGCGGGCCAGAGCCACGCGCTGCGCCTGACCTCCGGACAGCTGCGCCGGCGAGCGATCGGCGAGCTCCGACAGCCCGACGAGCGCGAGCAGGTGCCGCACGCGTTCCTCACCCGCCGCACGCCGCGCAGCGCGGCGCCCGCCGCCGAGGCCGAACGCGATGTTCTCGGCAACGGTCAGGTGCGGGAAAAGCGCGGCGTCCTGCGGAACCCACCCGATCCTCCGCTTCTCCGGCGCCAGATGGATGCCGTGCGTCGTGACCATCCGCGGGCCCAATCGCACCTCGCCAGACCGAGCTCGGATGAGGCCCGCGATCGTGCGCAGCAGCGTGGTCTTGCCGCATCCGCTCGGCCCCACGATCGCCACGAGCGACCCGTTCGGCACCTCGAGGGAGATGCCGCGCAGCACCGGATCCACACCGTAACCGACGACGACGTTGCGCATCGAGAGCCGACTCATGACGCTGTCCCGTCCACTCGCCCGCGGCCGGCTCCTGAGAGGAGGAACGCGGGAACTGCCGCCACGAGAATGAGCGCGGCCGCGTAGGGCGCAGCGGCGCCGTAGGCGGAGACGTCGGTGCGCGACCAGAGTTCGATCGCGAGGGTATCGGTTCCGGTCGGGCGCAACAGGAGCGTCGCCGGTAGTTCCTTCATCGCCGTCACCGCCACGAGCAGCGCACCGGCGAAGATACCGGGCCGGGCGAGCCGGGCGGTGACCAACCACCAGGTTTGCAGCTGGCCGTATCCGAGGGTTCGGGAGACATCCTCGAGCGAGGTGGGCACCTGGGCCGTGGCACTCCGGATCGCCCCGATCGCCTTGGGCATGAACAGCACCCCGTAGGCGAAAGCGAGCACGAAACCGGTCTGGTAGAGCGCGGGCAGCACCGAGAGGGAGAAGAACACGAGCGAAAGTCCCACCACGATGCCGGGCAGGCCGAGGGCGAGGTAGCCCAGTGACTCGATCACGCGCACGAGGCGGCCGCGGTACCTGGCTGCGAGCGCACCGATCGGCAGCGCGAGGAGCACCGCGATGGCGGCGCCGCCGATCGACAGCCCCAGGGTGTTGACGATCGCCTGGCCAAGTTCGACAGGATCGAGCGCCCGCAGTGTCTCAGCCTCGAACAGCCGGGCGAAGAGCACCGCTACCGGCAGCCCGACCGCGAGAGCCGGAACGACCGAGAGCAGGGCGATCGACGGCGCGGTCCAGCGGCCGAGGTTGACGATGCGGTGGCGAGCGACGCCGGTGACAGCCCCGAAGCGGCGGCGGGCACGACCGCGCGCCGTCTGCTCCGCGACCACGATGATCATCGCGAGCAGCACCAGCACGGTCGCGAGGATCGCCGCATAGTTGCGGTTGAAGCTCGCCCCGTACGCCTGCTGTATCGCTGTGGTCAGCACGGGGAAGCGGAAGAGCGCGACGGCGCCGAACTCCGAGAGAACGTACAGGCACACGAGGAGCGCTCCCGCGAGGGTCGCCGGGCGGATTTGCGGCCAGGTGCCGAGCCAGAACGCGTGCCAGGAGCTGCGTCCGAGGGTGCGGGCGACGTCATCGAGGCCTGTGGTCCCTGCCCGCAGTGCCGCCGTCACCGGCAGGGTCACGTAGGGGGTCGAGACGAGCGTGAGCACGAGCCAGGATGCCCAAAATCCCTGCATCCCCGGCACCGCGGCGAGCCAGCCATAGGCGGCGAGGTAGGACGGAACGGCGAGCGGAAGCGCAGCGAGCACGGTCCACATCCCCCGCAACCGCAGCCGAGTGCGGGCGAGCAGGAAGGCGGTCGGCACTCCGACCAGCACGCACGTCCCGGTGACCACCGCCGCAAGGCTCACGGTGTTGAGCAGCAGCAGCGGCACCCGGGGGCGACCGAGCACGGTCACCGCATCGTCGAGTCCGCTCGATCCGACCCGAACGAGGAGATAGACCAGCGGGATGGATGCGATGGCGCACGCGACAAGACCGAGCAGCAGCAGCATCCGCGGCGGCCGTCGCCCGACGCGCTCGCTAATCGCCTCGGGCGCGACCGGCCCGGTCACGATCGGCTCGGCTCCGAGGTCGGCGGCCCGCTCATCGACTCGCTGCTGCATCCGACTCCTGCTGATGGGTGGGGCACGTGACGCGGCGGGCCGCTTCGGTACCGGTGGTGGTCGCGCTGCGCCGCCGGTTCAGTGACAGGGCAGCGCGACAGTCCTTATAGAAGACCGTACTGCGCGAGCAGCTCCTGAGTCTGTTCGAGGGATTCGAGGTCGCTGAGGTCGAGCTCAGGGTTGATGAGGCTCTCCAGCTCCGGAAGGCCCTCTGGAGCGTCGACGCCCGGGAGCAGAGGGTATTCGTACGTGTTCTCGACGAAGAACTGCTGTGCCTTCTCGGAGACGAGGTACTCGATGAACGCGAGTGCGTCCGGGTCGCCTTCCGCTCCGGCAAGGATCGCCGCACCGGTGACGTTCACCATGCCGCCGGCGTCGCCGGGCAGGAACTTGAGCTGTGCACGCATCGCGTCGGCTCCGACCTCGGCAGCATCCTCGTACCAGTAGTAGTGGTTGACGAGTGCGAGGTCGAGCTGGCCGCTGTTGACCAGGTCGAGGGTTGCGCCGTTCTTCTCGGTGAGGACGGGGGAGTTCTTGCTGATGCCCTCCACCCACTTCTCGGCATCCTCTTCGCCCTCGAGCACGCGAAGCGCGGTGACGAAGGACTGGAAGCTCGCATTTCCGGGCGGGAAGCCGACCCGGCCGCTCCACTCGGGGTCGGTCAGCTCGTCCACCGAGTCGGGAACCTCGTCCTCGCTGAGCTTCTCACCGTCGTAGGCGATCACTCGGGCGCGGCCGGTGACGCCGATCCAGCTGTCGTCCTCCGATGTGAATCCGGCGGGGATGAGGTCGGCGAACTCGGAGGGAATCTTGCTGACGAGCTCGGCGTTCGCGAGCGAGCCGAGGGCTCCGGCGTCCTGTGACAGGAATACCTGGGCGGGTGAGTTCTCGCCCTCCTCGAGCAGGAGCGCGTTGAGCTCGGGGCTCGAACCGTAGCGGGCGCTGACCTCGATGCCCGTGTCTTCGGTGAATTGCTCGATGAGCGGCGCAATGAGCGCCTCGTCACGGCCGGCGTAGAGGGTGAGCTCGCCATCGCTCTCGATCGCCGCATCGCTCGGCGCGGCGGGTTCGGTGTCGCCGGCGGGCGCGCAGCCAGCCACAGTCAGGGCGAGGGCGGTGACGCCCGCGGAGAGAATGAGGCCGCGGCGGAGAGTGCGCATTGAGGGTGTCCTTTTCTGGTGCTTAGGTTAGGCATGCCTATCCTAGCGGAAGGGCCCGCCTCAAGCGACCCCGCCGGACGGATGCCGGTGCTCCCGGCCTCACGCGCCTCACGGCCCGGCGCGCCTCACGACACGCGCGACGCCCGGTACCAGGTCGACTCGACCCGCTCGGCCCCGCGGCCGACAGCGCCGAATTCGGCGCGGGCTTCCCGCAGACGGCTCTCGTTCGCCGCGTCGATGAGCTCGGCCGTCGTGCGGTACTGCTCGGCGGCATGCGCCGGTACGACGAGCTCATTGGGGGGAGGGCCGTCGGAGAAGACCTCCCGGCGCACGAGTACAGGGTCAGCTGTCGCCCACGTTCCCCCGAGCGCCGGAACGAGATCGTCGGTGTGCTCGACCGCAACCCACGGCACATCCCGCGGCACGTCCACCTGACCGCTCGGAGCGCCCAGCGTATACAGGCCGCGCACGTCGTAGTCTCCGGATGCGGCGAGCTGGGCAGCGACGAGCCCACCCTGGGAGTATCCGGTGACGATGAGCGGCGACTGCGCCTCGACGCCCGCCTGGTCCAACGCGTCGGCTACCGCGCGGTAGGCGGCGGATGGCCTACCGGAGAGGGCGGAGACGTTGCTGGTGAGGTCCCACGGTTCCTTGCCGCTCATCGGGGAGAAATCTGCCGTGCCGCCGAGGTACACCTCGAAGCGATCGGGCTTGCCTCGTGCGCTGTACCGGTCGATGCGAACCTGGGCGCTGCCGCTCGGCACGCGGGCAGCCCGGTCGGCGAAGCCACCGGCATGGGTCGCCGAGGCCGTGAAGACCGGAACGGTCCGCACGGGAGTCTCCCTGAGGGCGCCGAGGACCGACGCTCCGGCGGCCACCGCACCCACGGTGGTGTCGACGCCAAGAATTCCGAGCCCTCCATCGCCGAGCATCCGAACGACGGGGAGAGGAAGTCCCGCAGCTCCGGCAGCGAGGTCATCCACACTCACGATCGAGAGCCTGGCGAACCGCACGAACCGCGGATCGCTCAGAATCGACCGATTCGCCGCCAGCCATCGCTCAGCCGCGTCCGCACCCCGCCGAGTCGTGCCCGGGGCAACGGTCATCGCCACGGCATAGGCGAGGGCCGCCCTCGAGCCGACAACGAGCAGCCCCGGCGCGAACACGAGGCCCAACCGTGCAGCGAGCAAGCCCAGGCCGGCAGCGAGGTCTCCCGCGAGCCGTTCGCCGAGCGCCGCCAGCGCCGACTCCCCGGCGCCGTAGACGGTGGCGCTCAGCTGCAGTCCGGCCGCGAGGTGTCCGCTGCGCACGGCAGCCAGGCCGAGGAGCGCGCGGGCGTCGTCGATGCCGCGCTCGGCCTGCTCGAGCGCGGACCGACAGACCGCAGTTCCCGGCAGCCGGGATGCGGCCCCGGCATCCATCGCCCCGAGGGTGCGCACGCACTCCTCAAGGTTCCTCTCGAGCCGCTCCAGCCGCTGCGCCTGGTCGAACAGGGTGACCGTCGCCACCGCGATCGATCCGCCGCCGCCGCCGACCACCAAATCATCCGACATGGCTCGCGAGGGTCTCGATCGCCTGGCACGTGTCAGCCAGAGCCGCGTCGACGGATGCCTCGGCCGACGCCAGAGCGCGGTGCAGCTCGTCAAGCCCCGAGTCGTAGAGCCGGCGGGCCGGACCGGCCCACTCCGACTCGGCACCCGACGGCGCGAGCGCTCGGGCCCGATCTAGTCGAGAGCGCACGACCGCGAGGGTCGCCGCCTGCTCCTCGAGCACGCGGCGGGCGATCATCACCGTCAGCGCCCACGGATCGGAGTCGGACTCCTGCGGCATTTCCCCCCCCCTCCGTTGACAACGCCGGCTTTCGAGACACCCTGCCGCAGCTCGGCCGCGTCCCTGCCGCGCGGTCCGAGATCCGTGGGGCGGCGGGGGCCGGGCCGGCGGGGGAGGAGGAATCTGTTCCCTCCGGAGAAGTGGGCCAGAATGGAGCCATGAGCTTCGACCGGACCCTCCACGAGTCCGCGCGCTTCAGGGTCTGCTTCGTCTGCACCGGCAACATCTGCCGCTCGCCCATGGCGGAGGTCGTTTTCCGCGACCTCGTCGCCCGCCAGGGCTACGACGGCGCCATCTCGGTAATGTCCGCGGGAACCGGCGATTGGCATGTCGGCGAGCACGCCGACGACCGCACGATCACGGCGCTGAAAGCCCGGGGCTATGCCTCCGGTGACCACCGCGCCCGGCAGTTCGACCCCGACTGGTTCGACTCGCTCGACCTCGTCGTCGTCTTCGACCGCAGCCAAGACCGCATCCTCAAGGCCTGGGCCGGCAGTGAAGCCGACCGAGGCAAGGTGCAGATGTTTCTGGGCTTCGACAAAGACCAGGCCCCGCGCGTCGACGTGCCGGATCCCTATTACGCCGATGCCGCCATGTTCGACTCCGTGCTCAACATGATCGAGCGCGCGAGCTCGGCACTCCTCGACCAGATCAAGCCGGGAATCCGATTGGAAACGCCATGACTTTGCCAGAACAGCCCCTCAGCCCGCTCGACGGACGCTACCGAACCGCCGTGGTCGGCCTCGGTGAGCACCTCTCAGAGGCGGGATTGAACCGCGCGCGCGTGCTCGTCGAGGTCGAGTGGCTGATCTTCCTCACCGACCGTGAGTTGTTCGGGTCGCACCGCCTCAGCGCCGAGCAGGCCGCCTCCCTGCGCAGCCTCGTCGACGAATTCGGCCAGGCCGACATCGACGAGCTCGCCAGCCTCGAGGCCACGACCCGGCACGACGTCAAGGCAGTCGAGTACTACGTGCGCGCCCGCCTCGAGAGGCTCGGACTGTCGGATGTCGCCGAGCTCACCCACTTCGCCTGCACCAGCGAGGACATCAACAACCTGGCCTATGCGCTCACGATCGGGTCGGCCGTGCGCGAGGTGTGGATGCCGGCGCTCGACGCCGTTCTCGCGGGGCTGACCGATCGGGCCGTCGCACACCGCGCTGTTCCGATGCTCGCCCACACCCACGGTCAACCGGCGACGCCGACGACTGTCGGCAAGGAATTCGCCGTGTTCGTGCACCGCCTGCGGCGAATTGTCGTGCGGATCGAGCACGTCGAGTACCTCGGCAAGTTCAGCGGCGCGACGGGGACGTTCGCGGCGCACGTCGCGGCCGACTCCAGCCAGGACTGGCCGGAGCTGTCGCGCCAGTTCGTCGAGTCGCTCGGCCTCGTCTGGAACCCGCTCACGACCCAGATCGAGTCACACGACTGGCAAGCGGAGCTCTACTCGGCGATCAGCCACGCCAACCGGGTGCTGCACAACCTCGCGACCGACATCTGGACCTACATCTCACTCGGCTACTTCACCCAGATCCCGCAGGCCGGTGCCACGGGCTCGTCGACCATGCCTCACAAGATCAACCCGATCCGGTTCGAAAACGCCGAAGCGAACCTCGAACTGTCGAGCGCGCTGCTCGACTCCCTCTCGGCCACCCTCGTCACCTCGCGGCTCCAGCGCGACCTGACCGACTCGACGACTCAACGCAACGTCGGCGTCGCCCTCGGGCATTCGCTCCTCGCGCTCGACAACCTCCGTCGCGGCCTCGGCGAGATCGCCGTCAATGAGGTCCGTCTCGCCGAGGACCTCGACGGCAACTGGGAGATTCTGGGCGAGGCCATCCAGACCGTCATCCGGGCAGAGATCACCGCGGGCAACAGCTCGATCATCGATCCGTATGCCCTGCTCAAAGACCTCACCCGTGGGCGGCGGGTCGGTCAGGCCGAGCTGGTCGAGTTCGTGCGCGCCCTCGACATCAGCGACGGCGCCAAGGACCGGCTGGCCGCCCTCACCCCGGCGGGGTACGCCGGACTCGCGAGCGACCTGGTCGGCTTCCTCGACAGCTGAGGACGCTCCGGCCGGCTCCGAACGGCGTCGGCTGCGGTACCCGCTCGGACCCGGCGCCTACTCACGACCCCGGGTCGGGGGACGGCTCAGTGACCGTGGTCCTGCTCGCGGTCCTGCTGGCTCATGTCGAGTCGCTCCTCGCCCGTCGGCTTCGACGTGAGCGACAGCATCGCGAGGGTCATGAGCGTGACGATGAAGCTGATTCCGCCGAAGACGAAGGTCAGGTTCGCCTGCCGGGTGGACATGAGCACGATGACTGCGACGAACAGCGCGACGACACCGGAGAAGCCCAGCAGCTCGAGTGGTCGGAAGCGATCGCGGCGGGAAGGTGTGGTGCTCACGTGGACTTGCCTTTCACAGCATCGGATGCCGCCGGTGCGGCCTTCTGGGGTCCCCACTTGGCAGACAGCCCGGCGATGACGAGGAACACCGCAATGATCGCAGCGTAGGCTCCGAGCAGCCCGACAGCGACGACCGCCGAGTCCAGCAACCGCTCCACCCCGTCCGGACCGGTGAACTGCTGGGCGAACTCGGGCGGGATGAGCACGAACACGATCGCGGCGGCGGCAGTGATCGCCCCCACCGTGAGGAGATCTCCGGACGCGACGTGGCGGCGCCTCGCTCGCAGCCCGCTGTAGAGCTCCAGTGCCCCCGTGAGCGCGGCCCACACCGTCACCACGAGGAACAGTGACGGAACCCCGCGCGGAAGGACGAGGGCAAGTGCACCCAGCACGATCGACACGATCCCCTGCGCCACGAGGTACGGCCGCACCGCTGTGCCGACGAGGCGGCGCCAAGCGATCCCCGCGACGAGCACCCCGGTCACGAGCGCGAACCCGCCGAAGGAGAGCAGGCCTAGGGTGGCGGAGTGGTCGGCGGAGAACGTGATGATGCCGGCTACCGCCGCGGCGGGAACCGCGCGAGCGATCGGGAGCGGCCAGTAGGCGGCGCGCTGCGCGGGGTCATCCAGAACAACTGACACGAGGACGACCCCTTTCTCGAGTGACGAACCTCGCTAGTTTACGCGCCCCCGGCTGACCGCAGGCTTGCCACGATCGACACGGTCAGGACGACCGGGCTGACGGCGAGCGGGGCGCCCGTCGGGATCCTCGGATGCTCGGGCCGGCTAGGCGGGCGCCATGTCGGTAAAGCGCGAGAAGTGGCCCTGGAAGGCCACCGTCACCGTGCGGGTGGGCCCGTTGCGGTGCTTGGCGACGATCAGGTCGGCCTCGCCCGCTCGGGGATTCTCCTTCTCGTAGGCGCTCTCGCGGTGCAGCAGGATCACCATGTCGGCGTCCTGCTCGAGCGAGCCGGACTCGCGGAGGTCGGAGATGGCGGGCATCTTGTCGGTGCGCTGTTCCGGTCCACGGTTCAGCTGGGAGAGCGCGATGACCGGCACCTGCAGCTCCTTGGCGAGGAGCTTGAGCGCGCGCGAGAACTCGCTGACCTCCTGCTGGCGGGATTCGACCTTCTTGCCCGAGGTCATCAGCTGCAGGTAGTCGATGATGACGAGCTTGAGCCCGACCTTCTGCTTGAGCCTGCGGCACTTGGCGCGAATCTCGACGAGGGTCATATTGGGGCTGTCGTCGATATAGAGCGGCGCATCGTTGATCCGGCCGCGAGTCGCCGCGATCGTGGTCCAGTCGCGCGAGTCGACGGTGCCCTTGCGCATGTTCTGCAGGGGAACGGATGCCTCGGCCGAGAGCAGCCGCATCGCGATTTCGCTGCGCCCCATCTCGAGCGAGAAGAAGATCGAGGGCATGTCGTGCTTGATGGAAGCGGCGCGGGCAAAGTCCAGCGCGAGCGTCGACTTTCCGAGCGCCGGCCTGGCCGCGATGATGATGAGCTGCCCGCCGTGCAGGCCGTTCGTGAGGTCGTCGAGTTCGGCAAAGCCCGTGGGCACTCCCGTCATCGAGCCGTCGCGCCCGTTGGCCGCCTCGATCTCTCCGATCGCCGTCTCGACGGCGACAGTGAGGGGGATGAAATCCTCCGCCTCGACGCCGCCGGTGACCCCGTAGATCTCCGCCTGCGCGTTGTTGACGAGGTCCACGACCTCGCCCTCACTCGCATAGCCCATCTGCACGATGCGCGTGCCCGCCTCGACGAGGCGGCGCAGCACGGCCTTCTCGGCGACGATGGTCGAGTAGTAGCCGGCGTTCGCCGCGGTCGGCACGAGGCCGGTGAGCGTGTGCAGGTAGTCCGCGCCGCCCGCGCGGGTGAGCTCACCAGCCTTGAGGAGCTCGTCGGTGACCGCGATGACGTCGGTAGGCTCGCCGTGGGAGTAGAGCGACAGGATCGCGTCGAAGATGATCTCGTGCTTGGGCATGTAGAAGTCCACGGCCCGCACCGCCTCGATGACGTCGGCCACGGCATCCTTGCTCAGGAGCATGCCGCCGATGGCACTCTGCTCCGCGAGCAGGTCATGCGGGGGCGTGCGCTCGGACTGCTGCCGCTCGGATCGGCCTTCGCCTGGCCCCGCGAGTCCCAAATGGGCTATCGACACGATGGACCTCCTTCATTGACTTGTGTAGCGGATGCCGGTGACATCGCCGACATCGGCGGACCGTGCGGCATCATCCCCCCTGGGTGAAACACGCTGTCACACACTAGGAGCACGACGCCCGCCCGCCCAACCGCCACTAATCCGACCTGTGGACAGGGCTGTGGAAAGTTTGCGCGAAACGCCGGGAGGAATGTGCACAACCTGTGGATTCGACTGTTAGCAACTCGCTCACGAGACATTTTATTAGCCACTTGACCAGGTGTTTATGTTTGGGCGGGGCGTGTGTAGAAAGTTGTCTAGAGTTCCACTTGAGGGTTGCGCGCTGACACGCCCCATTGTGCACAAAGGGGTTGACAGGGCACAAAAAAGCGGTGGCCCGGAACCGTAGTTCCAAGCCACCGCCACCCGTTTCGGGGTACTACTTCGCGGCAACCACCCGGAGGGTGATGGTCGCGGTGAGGTCGTCGCGCAGGCGGATGGATGCCTCGTGGTCGCCGGTGGCCTTGATGGCCGAGGTGATCTCGATCTTGCGCTTGTCGACGGTGCCGAGGCCCTGTGCGGCTACTGCATCGGCAACAGTCGACGCCTTGACCGACCCGAACAGGCGTCCGCCCGCTCCGGCCTTGACCTTCAGCGTGACCGTGGTCGCCTCGAGGCGGGCCTTGAGGTCCTTGGCTTCTTCGATCGTGGCGTGCTCGCGAGCTGCACGGGCGGCCTTGATCTGCTCGATCTGCTTTTCGCCGCCCCGGCTCCAGATGACCGCGAAGCCCTGGGGTACAAGGAAGTTACGGGCGTAGCCGTTTTTGACGTCGATGACGTCGCCGGGGGCACCGAGACCGGTGACCTCGTGCGTGAGGATCAGCTTTGACATGTCAGGACTCCTTAACGGCCTGAGCCGGCGTAGGGCAGCAGTGCCATCTCGCGTGCGTTCTTGACGGCACGGGCGATGAGACGCTGCTCCTGAACGGAGACACCGGTAATACGGCGAGCGCGGATCTTTCCACGCTCGGAAATGAACTTGCGAAGCGTTGCGACATCCTTGTAGTCGATGACGCCGACGCGAATGGACTTCGCCGGGGCGACTGGTTTGCCGCCCTTGGCAGTCCGGAGGGGCTTACGGCGATCGCCGCTGCTCTTTCCAGCCATGATTTATCTGCTTTCAGTAGAAGTGATGATGTGGGGCAAGGCCGCGTATTAGAACGGGGTCTCGTCGTTGAAGCTGCCGGGAGTGTTCCAGACGTCGCCGCCGGCGCCCGACGCGGCCGCAGGAGCGGATGGCGCCCACGGCTCGTCGGCAACCTGGCCACGCGACTGCTGCGGGCTACCGCCGCCGCCGTTGCCGCCTTCACGGGAGCTCGACGTACGCGTGACCTGAGCCGTCGCGTAGCGGAGCGAAGGACCGATCTCGTCGACCTCGAGCTCGATGCTGGTGCGCTTCTCGCCCTCTTTGGTCTCGTACGACCGCTGCTTCAGACGCCCGGTCGCGACAACGCGCGAACCCTTCGTCAGCGAACCGGCGACATGCTCGGCGAACTCGCGCCACACGCTCGCGCGCAGGAACAGCGCTTCGCCGTCCTTCCAGTCGTTCGACGCACGGTCGAAGCTCCGGGGAGTCGAGGCGATGGTGAAGTTCGCAACCGCCAGCCCATTCTGCGTGTACCGCAGTTCCGGGTCGCTGGTGAGGTTACCCACCACGGTGATTACTGTTTCGCCGGCCATGAGCTACTCGGCGACCGGTGCTTCGGGCGCGGCGGGAGCTGCCGGAGCCTTCGGAGCAGCGGCGACCTTCGCGGCGGAGTCGTCAGACACCGGAGCGGCCTTCGCGGGAGCGGCTGCCTTGCGGGCTGCCTTCTCTGCGGAGAGCTTGGCGGCCTCGGCTACCTGGGCGATGGCTTCCTCGGCGCGGAGCACCTTGGTGCGCATGACCGCTTCGCTGAGCTTCAGCTGGCGGTCGAGCTCGACGGTCGCGGCGGAGTCGGAGGTCAACGCAACGACGGCGTAGATGCCCTCGGTCTTCTTGTTGATCTCGTACGCCAGGCGACGGCGTCCCCAGATGTCGACCTTGTCGATCGATCCACCCGCGTTGCGGATGACATTGAGGAACTTGTCGAGGCTGGGAGCGACGGTGCGCTCATCGATCTCTGGATCGAGGATGACCATAAGTTCGTATTGCTGCATGACTAACCCACCTCCTTCGGACTAAACGGTCACAGACGGTCTGTGACAGGAGGGTTACATGTGCGCCCTGCTCAGTGAGCGTGTCAAATAAGCCCGGGCAACCTGCCTAGTGTAGTCATCGAACACTGCAACTATCAAGGAGCTCGAAACCATGTCTCTTCGCGTCGCCATCGTCGGAGTCGGAAACTGTGCCAACGCCCTCGTCCAGGGGGTCACTTTCTATCGCGACGCCGCCGACGACGAGGTCATCCCCGGTCTCATGCACAACCGGTTCGGGCCCTACTCCGTTGGCGACGTCGAGTTCGTCGCCGCCTTCGACGTGGATGCGGCCAAGGTCGGCGTCGACCTGGCCGACGCCATCTGGGCCAGCGAGAACAACACGCTCGCATTCGCCGAGGTCGCACCGACCGGCGTGACCGTGCAGCGCGGACCGACCCTCGACGGGCTCGGCGAGTATTACCGCGACACGATCGAGGAGTCGGATGCTGCGGCCGTCGACGTGACCCAGGCGCTCCGCGACGCCTCCGTGGATGTTCTCGTCTGCTACCTCCCGGTCGGAAGCGAGGAGGCGGCGAAGTACTATGCGCAGGCCTCGATCGACGCGGGCGTGGCCTTCGTCAACGCCCTGCCGGTGTTCATTGCGAGCGACCCCGAGTGGGCCGCCAAGTTCACCGCCGCCGGCGTGCCCGTCGTCGGCGACGACATCAAGAGCCAGCTCGGTGCGACAATCACGCACCGCGTGCTCGCCCGCCTGTTCGAGGAGCGCGGGCTCGTGCTGGACCGCACCTATCAGCTGAATGTCGGCGGCAACATGGACTTCAAGAACATGCTCGAGCGCCGCAGGCTGCAGTCGAAGAAGATCTCGAAGACGCAGGCCGTGACGAGCAACATCGACAACGAGATCAACGCCCGCGACGTGCACATCGGCCCGAGCGACCACATCCCATGGCTCGACGACCGCAAGCTCGCCTTCGTGCGGCTCGAGGGCCACGGGTTCGGCAATGCCCCGACGACGCTCGAGTACAAGCTCGAGGTGTGGGACTCGCCCAACTCCGCGGGTGTGGTCATCGACGCGATCCGCGCGGCGAAGGTCGCGCTCGATGCCGGTCAGGGTGGCCCCGTCGAGTCGGCATCCGCCTACTTCATGAAGTCGCCGCCGACGCAGTATCCGGACCCGGTGGCGCGAGAGCTGCTCGAGCAGTTCATCCGTGACAACGCCTGACCTCGCTCTCATTATTCAGGAGTGGGCAGCAGTATTCAGGAGTTGTGAGCGCCCGGCAGGCCCACCATCCTGACCGGCCCGGGAAATTGTCGTCGTCCGACCGAGTCACCCTCCTGAATACTGCTGCCCACTCCTGAATAGTGAAAGAAGCGGACGAGGCTGTCAGGCGCGGGCGGCCCACCAGGCACGAAGGCGAGTCGTGGCCTCCTCGGTGCCGAGCGCACCCTCGTCGAGGCGCAGCTCGAGCAGGAACCGGTAGGCCTCGCCCACCTCTCGCCCCGGCCGGATGCCGAGGACCTGCATGATCTGCTCGCCGTCCAGGTCCGGGCGGATGGCGGCGAGCTCCTCCTGCTCGGACAGCGCCGCGATGCGGTCCTCGAGGTCGTCGTAGGCGAAGGACAGCCGGTCGGCCTTGCGCCGGTTGCGGGTCGTGACGTCGGCGCGCACGAGGATGTGCAGCCGGTCCAGCAGGGGACCCGCGTCGCGCACGTAGCGGCGCACGGCCGAATCGGTCCAGGCGCCCTCGGTGTAGCCGAAGAACCGCAGGTGCAGCTCGACGAGCCGCGCGACGTCGGCGATGAACTGCTTGTCGAAGCGCAGCGACTTGAGTCGCTTCGCCACCATTTTCGCGCCGACCACATCGTGATGGTGGAACGTGACCACGCCGCCCGGTTCGGTGCGCTTGGTCGACGGCTTGCCGATGTCGTGCAGCAGGGCCGCCATGCGCAGCACCAGGTCGGGAGACTCCGTGTGCGCTCGGGATGCCTCGAGCTCGATGACCTGGTCGAGCACCGTGAGGCTGTGCTCGTAGACGTCCTTGTGGTGGTGGTGCTCGTCGATCTCGAGCCGCAGGGCGGGAAACTCCGGCAGCACGAGGGCAGCAATGCCCGTCGCGTCAAGCAGCTCGAGCCCGACCCGCGGGCGCGGCGTGCGCAGCAGCTTCGACAGCTCGTCGCTGATCCGCTCGACCGACACGATACCGATTTGCGAGGCGAGGACGGCCATGGCCTGACGCGTCGGCTCCGCGACCGTGAAACCAAGCTGGGACGTGAAACGTGCCGCGCGAAGCATCCGCAGCGGGTCGTCGCCGAAAGATTCCTCGGGGGCGCCCGGCGTCGTGATCCGCCCGGCGAGCAGATCGTCGAGCCCGCCGGAGGGGTCGACGAGCACGAGCTCCGGGAGGCGCAGAGCCATCGCGTTGATCGTGAAATCACGACGAACGAGGTCGCCCTCCAGGCTCTCGCCGAACTCAACGAGGGGTTTGCGGGTCTCCCCGTCGTAGGCGTCGGTGCGGTAGGTCGTGATCTCGACGGTGTGCCCGTCGATGCGGGCACCGATCGTGCCGAACGCCCGGCCGATGTCCCAGTGCACGTCGGCGAGCGGCTTCACGACGGCGAGGATCTCGTCGGGGACCGCGCTCGTCGCGAAGTCGAGGTCGTTGAGCTGCCGGCCGATGAACGCGTCGCGGACGGGCCCGCCGACGAGGGCGAGTTCATGGCCGGCGGCGGCGAAGGCCGCCGAAAGCCGGGAGATGTGCGGCAGCGCGGCGAGGGCGGCGAGCCTCTTGATTGCCGAAGCTACGCTCTCCATGGTCGTCAAGCTTGCCACACCCCCGCCGCCGGACCGCCACACGCGGCTGCCCCCTCGCCTCCGAGGCCAACCGGTGGCGACGGCCTAGAATCGCTTCATGTCGGCCGCGGCGCTGCCCGCGAATCGACCAACCGCCATGAGACTCATCACCCCCCTCCTCGCGCTCGCCGTCGTCGTCGGCGCGTTCGTTGCGCCCGCCGCCATGGAGCCCGCCGCGATCGCCGCCGTTCCGGCGGTCGAGTCCCCCGCGGCTGCCGAGATCTCGGTCGACGTCGTACCTGCCGCAGCCGGCGTCCTCCGTCCCGGCGAGGATCTCACCCTCTCGGTCGTCGTCGCCAACCGTTCGAGCAGCACCCTCCCCGTCGGCGTCGCGACCGTCTACCTCGACCGCGCCGTTGTCGATGGTCGGGACGGCCTGGCGTCGTGGCTCGCGGAACCGGATGCCGCCATCCCCCTTGAGGCGGACCGCGGCGACGCCATCGCGCAGGTGGCCTCTCCCGAACTGTTCCCGGGCGAATCGACCTCCCTGGCGACGATCGTCGTGCCCGCCGCGGCGGTCGGCTTCGACGAGACGGCCCCATTCGGCGCTCGACGCCTCTCCGTGCTGGTCGCCTCGCCCGACACCCGTCCCGGCGAGGGCCGATCGACGATCACGGTCAACCCGGATGCCGGGTTCGCTCCGACGAGATTGGCGATCGCCCTCCCGATCACCCTGCCCGCCTCGACCTCGGGCGTGGTGGGCGCGGAACTTCTCGAGTCGTACACGGCGCAGGGCGGGCTGCTCGCCCGCCAACTCGACGCCGCGTTCGGCCGCCCGGTCGCGCTCGGCATCGACCCGCGCATCATCGCCTCAATCCGGTTGCTCGGCTCCTCAGCCCCCGAGTCGGTGACCGGCTGGCTGGCCCGGCTCGAATCCGCCCCCAACCAGACCTTCCCGCTCAGCTACGCAGATACCGACATCGCCGCGACCAGCCAAGCCGGCGGCGGCGTCCCCGTGCCCACGAGCTTCGCGATCGACACCGACCTGTTCCCCGAGGAGGTCGGTGGCGAATCCGCGTCGCCTGGCCCGTCGCCCTCCGGTGAACCGGCAACGCCCTCCGCTCCCGACCTGGACTCGTTCCTCGACTGGACCTACAGCACCACCGGCATCGCGTGGCCCCGTGCCGGAACCGTCGTCGAGGGGGACCTCGACACGTTCGCCGCGGCCGGGCTCACCACCACGATCCTCTCCTCCGAGAACTCCACGCTCGGCCAGGGGGCCACAACGGGCAACGCCGCCGGAACAATCGGCGAACGGCCCGTGCTCACCTCCGACGCGATCATCTCCGACCTGCTCAGCGACGCCGTCGACGCCCCGACGTTCGCGAGCTGGGAGGCGGCGATGGTGCGGCTGACGGCCTCGCTCGCAGCGCTTGCTACGGAAGACCCCGACGCCGGTGCCGGGCGTACCGTGCTCGCCACGCTCGGTCGCAGCGACGCGCTGGGCGGCTTCCGGCTGTCGGACACGATCGCCGCCGTCGGCGCGATCGGCTGGTCGGCGCCGGCGACGCTCCATGATGCGCGATCCACGACCCCCGCTGCTGGCGAGATCGTCGATATGCCCGTCGCGGCGGTGCAGATCCAGGGTCTGCAGTCGTTGTTCGCCTCCGAGGCGGCGGTGGCGCAGTTCGCGACGATCGCTGCCGACCCGAGCGTGCTCACCGGCGAGCGGAGGCTGTCGCTGCTCGCCCTGGCCTCCCAGTCCTGGAACCCGGCCGAACCGGCCTGGGCGACCGAGGTCGCCGACTACCTCGCCACCTCCGGCGAGATCCTCTCCGCGGTGCAGGTCGAGACCGCCACCATCACCCAGTGGTCCGACAGTGGACCGCTGCCAATCACCATCAGCAACAACCTGTCCGTTCCGGTCACGGTTGTCGTCACGGTCACCTCGCGAACCGCCATCCTCGACGTGACCGAGCCCCAGGTGCGGGTCGAGATCGCGGCAAACTCGCAGAACCGTGCCTCCATCCCGGTGCAATCCGTCGCAAACGGCAAGGTTGTCATCACCATCTCCCTTGCGAGCGAGACCGGCGTGCCCATCTCACAGCCGGCCCAGGCCGAGATCACAGTGCAGGCCGGCTGGGAGACCGCCGTCACCTCGGTTCTCGCGGGGCTCATCCTGTTGGTTTTCGTGTTCGGCATCATCCGCACCGTCCGACGTCGGCGTCGGCCGGCCGAGATTTCTGCTCCGACCGACCCGGCCGCCCCGTCGCCCGGTGCCGTGTAATCGGATGCCGCTGCGAAGGCACATGACTAGCCCGCCCGCCGACCCCGCGCCCCGGCCGTCGTCCGGTCTCGGCCGCGCGAGCGCCCTGCTCGCCTCCGGCACCCTCGTCTCGCGCCTGCTCGGCTTCGTCAAAGCCATCCTGCTCGCCGCCACCATCGGCCAGGTCGGCAGCTCCGCCGGCGACGCGTTCGCCATCGGCAACCAGCTGCCCAACAACATCTACGCCCTCATCGCGGGAGGGGTGCTCGGCGCCATCCTCGTGCCCCAGATCGTGCGGGCCGGGCTCCACGACGACGGCGGGCAGCGCTTCATCAACAAAATCGTGACCCTCGGCGCGAGCGCTTTCATCGTGATCGCGGTCATCGCGACACTCGCGGCCCCACTGCTCGTCGCGCTCTATTCCTCCTCCAGCGAGGACGGCGGCCGGGGCTTCTCTCCGGAGGGCATCGCCCTCGCCACCGCCTTCGCCTACTGGTGCCTGCCCCAAGTGCTGTTCTACGCCCTGTACAGCCTTCTGGGCGAGGTGCTCAACGCTCGCAAGGCGTTCGGTCCGTTCACCTGGGCCCCCGTGCTCAACAACGTCGTCGCGATCGCCGGACTCGTCGCGTTCTCGCTGCTCTTCGGCGGCGCGGCCGGGAACAGCGCCGTGGAGGTGTGGGATTCCGGTCGGATCGCGCTGCTGGCCGGGAGCGCCACCCTCGGCGTCGCCGCGCAGGCCCTCGTTCTCGTGCTGTTCTGGAAACGCGCCGGCCTCGGCTTCCGACCGGACTTCCGCTGGCGCGGCGTCGGGCTCGGCCGAACGGGGAAGGCCGCCGGATGGGTATTCGGAATGATCCTCGTGACCCAGACCGCCGGGGTGGTCCAGAGCAACGTCGTCTCGCTGGCCTCGGGGGAGGGTGCCGGTGTGCTCACGCTGCAGAACTCGTGGCTCATCTTCATGCTGCCGCACTCGGTGATCGCCGTCTCGATCGCCACCGCGTACTTCACCCGCATGAGCGGGCACGCGTCGACGGGCAACCTCGCTGGGGTCCGCGAGGACGTCACCTCATCGCTGCGCACCATCGGCCTGTTCATCACGTTCGCATCCGTGGCGCTCATCGTTGTGGCGTTCCCGTTCGCTCGGGTGTTCGAATCGGGCGGCCTCGACAACGTCATCGCCATGGCGCTGGTGATCATCGCGTTCTCCGTCGGGCTCGTGCCGTTCAGTGCCGTCTTCGTGATGCAGCGGGTGTTCTATTCACTCGAGGACACCCGCACGCCGTTCCTGGTCGAGACCGTGAAGGCGAGCCTCTTTGTCGTCGGGGCGCTCTCGTGCACACTCCTGCCGGTCGAGTTCATCGGTGTCGGCGTCGCCCTCGTCACCACGATCGCGTGCATCGCTCAGACCCTCCTCACCTTCTCCCTGCTCCGCCGGCGGCTCGGCCCCATCGGCGGGTGGTTCCTCGTGCGCCGCCACCTGCAGTACCTCCTCGCCGCCGTGCTCTCGGGAGCCGTCGGGATCGGCATCCTCGTCTCGCTCGGCGGGCTCGCCCCGGCCGGGTTCGCTCAATCGGGCCTCGTCGGCGCCATGGCCTCGATCGCCGTCATCGGCGCCGGAATGGGAGTTGTCTATCTCGGTGTGCTACTCCTGATGAAGAATCCGGATGCCGGGAGCGCCGTCGACACCGTCACGCGGCGACTGCCCCGCAGGACCCGCCCCCCGCAGGCGCCGGAATAGTCAGCCAATAGCATGTGTTGTACCGGTCATCGCGGCCAGCACTCACTGCCGTCAGCAGAAACAGGAGAACCTCACGTTGCGTCAGGTCATCATCATCGGCTCGGGTCCCGCGGGATACACGGCCGCCATCTATGCGGCACGGGCGAGCTTGTCCCCGCTCCTCATCGCGAGCTCGGTCGAGGCCGGCGGCGAGCTCATGAAGACCACCGAGGTCGAAAACTTCCCGGGATTCCCCGACGGAATCATGGGCCCGGACCTCATGATGAAGATGCAGGAACAGGCCGAGAAGTTCGGCACGGAGGTCGTGCTCGACGACGTCGTGTCGCTCGACCTGTCGGGCGACGTGAAGAAGGTCACCCTCGGAAACGGCGACGTGCACGAGGCGCTTTCCGTCATCTACGCCACGGGCTCCGCGTACCGCAAACTCGGAATTGCCGACGAGACCCGCCTGAGCGGCTACGGCGTCTCGTGGTGTGCCACCTGCGACGGCTTCTTCTTCCGACAGAAGACGGTCGCTGTCGTCGGCGGAGGGGACTCCGCGATGGAGGAAGCCACCTTCCTCACGAAGTTCGCCGACAAGGTCTATGTCATCCACCGCTCCGAAAAGCTCCGCGCCTCGAAGATCATGCAGGACCGTGCGCTCGCGAACCCCAAAATCGAGTTCGTGTTCAATAAGGTCGTCGAGCGCATCTACGGCGAGGACCTCGTGACGGGCATCGGCCTCCGCGACACGGTCGACGCCAGCGAGTCGACAATCGACCTGAGTGGGCTGTTTGTCGCGATCGGCAACGACCCGCGCGTGCACCTTGTGCACGGCCAGCTCGAGCTCACCCATGACGGCACGATCGCCGTCGACGGGCGCAGCTCGCGCACGAGCGTCCCCGGCGTGTTCGCTGCGGGAGACGTGCTCGACGTCACGTACCGGCAAGCCGTTACGGCCGCGGGCTCCGGAACCGTCGCTGCCCTCGACGTGGAACACTACCTCGCGTCGCTCCCACGCCAGGTGCTGGACGCTGCAACAGTCTGACCGTCAGCCCGGCCACCGCAGTTTCTCTCAACCCACCAACGAAAGCAGAACACTCATGTCACACGCACTCGATGTCACCGACGAGACCTTCCACGACCTCGTCCTCTCCTCCGACAAGACGATCCTCGTCGACTTCTGGGCGGAGTGGTGCGGCCCGTGCCGCGCCGTCAGCCCCATCCTCGACCAGATCGGCGCGGAGCACGCCGACAAGATCCAGATCGTGAAGCTCAACGTCGACGACAACCCCCAGACCGCGGCGAAGTACCAGATCACCTCGATCCCCGCCATGAAGGTCTACCGCGGCGGCGAGGTCGTCAAGACCGTGATCGGTGCGAAGCCCAAGGGTGCCCTCGAGGCCGACCTCGCGGAGTTCCTGGCCTAAACCGCCTCCCGTCCCGGGAATGGGCCCGTCCACGTCGTGGGCGGGCCCATTTGCGCATCCCCTATTCTTGGATCACTCGCATCTCGGCTCTGGCCGACCACCACGACACACCACCCGGGGACATCCCATGACTTCGCACGGCAGCACACGCAGCGGTACAGGCACCAACCTCGACCCCTGGTACCACCACTACGCCGACCGTGCGGCAGGCCTGAGCACCTCCGAGGTGCGCGCCCTCTTCGCGGTCGCGTCGCGTCCCGAGGTCGTCTCGCTCGCGGGCGGGATGCCGTTCGTATCGGCCCTCCCCAGCGAGCTCATCCGCGCCTCGTTCGACCGGGTGATGACCGACTCGGGACCGCAGGCGCTGCAGTACGGCTCCGGCCAGGGCACCCCGGTGCTGCGCGAGCAGATCCTCGAGATCATGGCGCTCGAGGGCATTCACGGCAGCGTCGACGACGTCGTCGTCACGACGGGCTCCCAACAGGGCCTCGACCTCGTCACCAAGCTCTTCATCAACCCCGGCGACGTCGTGCTCGCCGAGGCGCCGAGCTATGTCGGCGCCATCGGGGTGTTCCGGTCCTACCAGGCCGAGATCAGCCACGTCGCGCTCGACGACACAGGGCTCGTCCCGGAAGCGCTGCGCGAGCGCATCGCCGGGCTCAAGGCCGCCGGCAAGTCGA
Organism: Marisediminicola sp. UYEF4; assembly: GCF_040546025.1. Lineage (NCBI taxonomy): Bacteria > Bacillati > Actinomycetota > Actinomycetes > Micrococcales > Microbacteriaceae > Marisediminicola > Marisediminicola sp. UYEF4. Next base: position 23,514 of record NZ_JBEPNA010000016.1, read on the forward strand.
TCAAGCTCCTCTACACGATCCCCAACTTCCACAACCCGGCCGGCGTGACTCTCAGCAGGGAGCGCCGCCTGGAGATCCTCGAGATCTGCCGCGACAACAGCATCCTTGTCCTTGAGGACAACCCCTACGGGCTGCTCTACTTCGACTCCCCGCCGCCCCAGGCGATGCGATCTGTCGAGGAGGACGGCGTCGTCTACCTCGGCTCGTTCTCGAAGACGCTCGCGCCTGGGTTTCGCATCGGCTGGGTGCTCGCCCCGCACGCGATCAAGGAGAAGCTCATCCTCGCGAACGAGTCGGCGATCCTTTCTCCGAGCTCGTTCAGCCAATTCGTCGTCTCCGAATACCTCCGCACCGCGGACTGGAAAGCGCAGATCGACACCTTCCGGGGCGTCTACCGGGAGCGGCGCGACGCGATGCTCTCCGCGCTCGCGGAGCACCTGCCGGAGCTGAGTTGGACTAGTCCCAGCGGTGGCTTCTACGTCTGGGTTACGCTCCCGGAGGAGCTCGACTCAAAGGCGATGCTGCCGCGCGCCGTCAAGGAGCTCGTCGCGTATACGCCCGGCACGGCTTTCTTCGCCAATGGCAGCGGCCGGCGCTTCATGCGCCTCTCGTTCTGCTATCCAACGAGCGACACCATCCGCCTCGGCATCCGGCGTCTCGCCACCGTGATCAATGGCGAGCTTGAACTCGTGAACACATTCTCGCCGACTGGCCAGATCGCCACCATGAGGCAGAGCCAAACCTCAAGTGCCCCGCCGCCGAATATAAGCTAACTGGCATATAGCCTCTGATCAGCACTTTTACCAGACGGGTCGTCATGAATCACACCTCGGACCGCAGCATTGTCGTTCTCGCCGGCGGTATATCGCACGAACGGGATGTCTCGCTGCGCTCCGGTCGGCGGGTGGCTGACTCACTCTCCGAGCACGGCATCCGCGTGATCCTCAAAGACCCGGATGCGTCCCTGCTTGCCTACCTGCAGGACGCACGGCCCGATGTCGTCTGGCCCGCACTCCACGGCGCCAGCGGAGAAGACGGCGCGCTTCGCGACCTGCTCGAGTTGCTCGGGATTCCCTATGTCGGCTCCCGGCCCGATGCCGCGCGGCTGGCCTGGGACAAGCCCACCGCGAAGGCGATCGTTGCCCGCGCGGGAGTCGCCACGCCCCGATCGCTCGCCCTGCCTCGTGAGACGTTCCGTGAGCTGGGCACCAACAGTGTGCTCGCGTTGATCGCCGCCGAGTTCCCCGTTCCCGTTGTGGTCAAACCCGCGCGCGGCGGGTCCGCCCAGGGTGTGAGCATCGTGACCGACCCTGCCGAGCTGCCCCGCGCCATGGTCGACGCCTACACGTATTGCGATGTCGCACTGATCGAGCGCCAGGTGATTGGCACCGAGATCGCGGTGGGTGTCATCGACAGTGGCGACGGACCCGTCGCGCTTCCTGCCGTCGAGATCGAACCGGTTTCCGGGGTGTACAGCTTCGAGGCCAGGTACAACGCAGGAGAGACCAACTTCTACACTCCCGCGCGGCTGAGTGACGTGGTCGCCGCCGCGGCGGCCGACACGGCCATCCGCGCGCACAACGCGCTCGGCATGCGGCACCTGTCCCGCATCGATCTCATCGTCGACGCCTCCGGCACTGCCCAGTTCCTCGAGGCCAATGTGCTCCCCGGCCTCACCGAGACCTCGCTCCTCCCGCTCGCTCTCGACGCCGCCGGACACGACCTCGGCTGGGTGTATGAGGCACTCGCCGATGCGGCACTCCGGGAAGCCACGGCCTGACACCGCCCGGACTAGGTCGTGTTGAATAAGTCGGTGTTGAGCCAGATCAGGGTGGCGGCGAGGGTGACGCCGGCTTGGTAGTTGCGGGCGGTCTTGTCGGATCTCATCGCGATTCCTCGCCAGTTCTTGAGTCGGTTGAAACTGCGTTCGACGACGTTGCGGCCTTTGTAGATCTCGGCATCGAACTCAGTCGGTCGGCCGCCCGCTGATCCCTTGTTCGCGCGGTTCTGTCTCTGGTCGGCTCGATCGGGGATCGTCGCCTTGATTCCCCGGGAGGCCAAGTAGGAGCGGTTGGCCCTTGAGGGGTAACCCTTGTCGGCGAGGACTCGCTCTGGCCTACTGCGTGGTCGGCCGCGGCCTGCCGCCGGGACCCGGATGAGGTCGATGGTGTCGGCCAGCATGGTCGTGTCGTTGATATTCCCCGCGGTCAACAGCATGCTCAGCGGTCGACCCCGGCCGTCCGCGACGAGATGAATTTTGCTGGTCAGCCCGCCCCTGGAGCGTCCGATCGCATGGTCAGGCGGCTCCGGCCCAAGAATCTTGTAATTCGACCGAGCCCCCTGTGTCGCGGGCGAGGGTCGCACCGTGTTGGTGCACGCGGGTGATCGTCGAATCGATCGATACCACCCAGTCGAGCTTCCCGAGCTGATCGCTGCGCGCCTGCACAGCAGTCAGAATTAGCTGCCAGGTCCCGTCCTTGGCCCAACGATCGAACCGTTTGAAGACCGTGTTCCACGGCCCGAACCGCTCCGGCAGATCTCGCCACGGAGATCCCGTCCGGAAACGCCAGGCGATCCCCTCGACGACCATCCGGTGATCCAGCCACGGTCGACTCCGGCCCTGCGCCCGCGGCAACAGCGGCTCAATCACAGCCCACGCCTCGTCAGAAATCACATCACGCTCATGCATGAATCAATCATCGCCCGACACGACCGAGATGACTTGATCAACACGCCCTAGTGCCACCTCCGGAGACCCCGTCTCGGTCATGCGCGCCAGCCGTTCCGCAGGACGGGAGCCGAGATCACCATTCATCAGCGGACACCACCTGCTCCCGCCCTCGCCATGGGGGTCGCCGACATGGGACTTCGGCCGCCGCGGCCATTGGTGACACGAGCCCCCGGGGCGGAAACTCGCAAACTAGCCGTTGATCAGGTGAAAACCGGCTCGCCGAGCTCGCCGAGAATGCGATTCAGGTCGCTCACCGTCGCGAAGTCGATGACGACCTGACCCTTTCGGGCGCCGAGCGTGACCTTCACGCGAGTGTTGAGCCGGTCGCCCAATCTCTCCGCGATTTCGTCAAGCTGGCCCTGTCGGCGCCCCGCGCTCGGCTTTGCCGGCGTACTGGTCGACCCGACCGCCGCGGCCGCCTCCGCCGCGCGCACGGAGAGATCCTCGTTGACGATCTTGTCGGCGAGACGCTGCATCGCCTCGGGCTCCCCTGCCGACAGGATCGCGCGAGCATGACCGGCGCTGAGAACGCCGGCGGCAACCCGGGCCTGGATCGGCTCCGGCAGCCGAAGCAGACGTATCGTGTTGGTGATCTGTGGCCGCGATCGACCGATCCTAGTCGCGAGCTGGTCCTGGGTGATGCCGAAGTCAGAAAGAAGCTGTTGGTATGCGGATGCTTCTTCGAGCGGGTTGAGGTTCGCGCGGTGAAGGTTCTCGAGGAGAGCGTCCCGTAGCATCGCGTCGTCGGCGGTGTTCTTGACGACAGCAGGGATTGACTCGAGGCCCAGAATCTTGACGGCACGGAGTCGGCGCTCTCCCATAACAAGCTCGTAGTGCGGTTCACCGGCAGACGCGCCGGTAATCGGGCGCACCACAATGGGCTGTAACAGCCCGACCTCGCGGATGGAATGTACCAGCTCGTCGAGCTCCTCCTGCGCGAACACAGCGCGCGGCTGCACGGCGTTCGGGGCGATATCAGCCGGAGACAGGTTCGCCAGCCGAGCGCCCGGTACCGCAACCAGGGTCTCAGCCGATTCCTGCCTCGTCGGGAAGAACACGTCGACGGGGCGAGCCGTCGTGGGATCGTCGGTCGGAATCAGTGCACCGATTCCACGGCCAAGCCCTGTGCGTTTTGTTGCCATTAGTTCGGAGCTCCCCGTCTAGCGATTTCTGCTGCTGCTTCTCGGTACGACAGTGACCCTGCCGAATTGGTGTCATAACTGATCACGGTCTGGCCGTAACTCGGTGCTTCGGAGATCCGCACCGAACGCGGGATCGGCGTCGGAAGGACCTGATCGGGGAAGTGGTCTCGCACGTCCTGTGCGACCTGATTGGCCAGGTTGGTGCGGGAGTCGAACATGGTCAGCAGAATCGTGGACACCGTGAGCGTCGGGTTCAGGTGCCGCTCGATCAGCGAAATGTTGTTCAGTAGCTGACTCAGGCCCTCGAGTGCGTAGTACTCGCACTGGATCGGGATGAGCACCTCGCTCGCCGCAACGAACGCGTTGATGGTCAGAAGGCCGAGCGAGGGGGGGCAGTCGATGAAAACGTAGTGGAAGAGCTCCGGTGTCTCGTCGAGGAATCGCTGAAGGGAGGTGCGCAGCCGCTGTTCCCTCGCAACCATGGAGACAAGCTCGATCTCGGCACCGGCGAGGTGGATCGTGGCGGGGAGGCAGTAGAGCCCCTCGAATTCGGGGCTCTTCTGCACGATTTCCGTCATCGGCTCGTCGTCGATGATGACGTCGTAGACGCTGGGGGTGTCGGCCCGATGGTCTACCCCGAGGGCAGTCGACGCGTTTCCCTGCGGGTCGAGGTCGATCACGAGCACGCGGGACCCGCCGCGGGCGAGTGCCGCCGCAAGGTTGACGGTGGTTGTCGTCTTTCCGACGCCCCCCTTCTGGTTCGCGACCGTGAAGATACGCGTTGCGGCCGGGAGTGGAAGCTGCTCTGCAGCGAGGGCCGAGCGGCGCCGTGTCAGGTCGGCGATCTCGCGGGCCAGAGGGGTGTCCTCGGCGGCGTCCCCCTGCGTCACCGTGTCCACCGTCGTGGGTGCCTCCGCAGCCTGGACCACGGGCAGGGTCGCCAGCACGTCCTGTGATGCCTTGTCGTGGACTTCCGTGGCGTGGACCATGTCGGCGGAGCTGTCATCCTCCCCCTCGGACCCGACGTTGTACTCTCCGTCGCCGCGGTCCTCCTCTCCACTGTCCGCGTCGCTTGCGTCTCCCGTGGCATTCGGGTGGTCGTTATCGCTCGCGTTGTCCGCGTCGCCAACCTCGTCGTCGTTGCCCGCGTCGGCCAGATCATTCGGGTTCTCTAGCCCTAGCGCCGAGACCCGGGCGGGTTCGTCGGCCGGGTCGAGAAGCGCCGTCACTGATGCGGAGTTGGGCGTCTCGGCTGGATCGCTCGCCACAGGGGCGGGCGGGGTATTCGGAAAGTTCATGCTCGTCTTCTCTTCATCGACGGGCCCCCCGAGGAACTTCCTTCGCCGCTTGCTACCGAAATGTTTCACGTGAAACCCCCTCGACCGCAGTGGGCCGGTCATGCTCATTTGGCGGGCGCTGCAATCGTTTCGCACAGCTCCCCACGCCCCGCAGTGCCAGATTCTGTCTGTCTCCCGCGCGAACGATCGATCAATCCACTGTAGCTCGAAACACCCTTGTTACCTCGGTGGCGGCACCGTCGCCGAGCACCAGAGTTTCACAATCCGTCAGCCGAAGCCGTTTGATCGCCTTCGCGGCCGCCGCTACCTCGGCCTCGACGCTCGCACCTTTCATCAGGATCACTTCGCCACCAGAGCGCACCAGTGGAACGGTGAGGGGGAGGAGCTTGGACAGTGCGCTCACGGCACGCGCGGTGGCCTGGTCGAGCAGCGGCGCAGGTTCTGCGTCCTCCGCCCTCACGCGCATCACCTCCACGTTGGCCAGGCCGAGCTCGGCAGCCTCGTGACGCAGCCAGTCGCAGCGACGCTCCATCGGTTCGATCAGCACGAACTGAGCGTCCGGACGTGCGATCGCCAGAACGAGCCCGGGTAGCCCGGCGCCACTGCCAATGTCACCCACGAGCGCGTTCGGCCAGACAAGCGCTGCGACGAGCGCCGAGTTGACAACGTGACGAGTCCACAAGCGGGGGAGTTCCAGTGGACCGATCAGTCCGAGCTCCTCGCCTCGCCGCGCCAGATCACGGGTGTATTGACGAGCCGCATCGATGTGCTCGCCGAAGAGGCCGGCTGCCGCGTGCGGCTCGGCCTCGTACACCACCGTGCTCAATTGCACCCGCCGAGATGTTTCACGTGAAACTATGCCCGCGTGACGACGGTGTGGCGGTCGCGACCCTCGCCCTCCGATGCCGACACGAAGCCGCGTGCACCAACAATGTCGTGCACGAGCTTGCGTTCGTAGGAGGACATCGGGGGCAGGGCTGCCGCCTGCGCCCCCGCTTCGATGCGTTCCACCGCGTGATCCACCAGCGTCGTCAATTCCGCGACCCGAGCGGCGCGCGATCCGCCGACATCAAGGATCAGTCGGGAATAGGATCCTGTCTTCGCCTGCACGGCAAGCCGTGTGAGTTCCTGCAGCGCGTTCACCGTGTCGGGCTTCGAGAGTATCCGGAGATTGCTGTCCTGGCTGGAGTTCACCGAAAGGTAGGCGCGGCCATCGCGTGCGTCGATGTCGATATCACCATCGAGATCCGTAATGTCGAGAAGCTCCTCGATGTAGTCCGCCGCGATATCGCCCTCTTCTTCAAGCTGCACGACCGTGCGCTCGGTCTCTGTCGGTGCCACCGCCGCCCCCTCGGTCTGCGTATCAGCATCCGTCGGGGTGGCCTCGCTGGGAGTAGTCAGATCGCTCACTGCACTGCTTTCTGTGAAAATCGGGGGGAGGGTTGATCCGTTAGCGCTTGCTGTTCGGCTTCTTCTTTGCGCGCGCCTTGCCGACTGGCTGCTGGCGCTGCGCCGGCTTGATCTCGTCGCGCGGCTTTTCGTCCTTGTCCTCGACGATCGTGATTCCACGGCGCTGGTTTTTCTTCGCGATGCGGTTCTCGCGTTCGAGCGCGGCCTCGCTGCCCGGGGTTGGCATGTTCCGGATGACGATGAACTGCTGCACCATGGTCCAGAAGTTTGAGACGAGCCAGTAGAACATCACGCCCAGCGGGAAAGTGAACCCGGAGAACGCGAACACCAGCGGCAGTAGGTACAGGAGGACCTTCTGCTGCTTGTACATGGGGGAGGCCTGCATCTCGGGAGACTGGTTCTTCGACATGATCTGCAGCTGCGTGATGAACTGCGACGCCGTCATGAGCACCACCATGATTGATGCGATGACAATGACGGCGATATTGCCGTCGGCTGTGGAGATCGCCAGGTGAAGGGGAGCGCCAAGCAGCTCCGAAGTCCCGAACGAGGTCGCGAGTTCCTGATTGAGCAGCCCGATCCCCGCCGGGTTTCCGTCACTCTGGGCGCTCTGCAGCACGGAGAACAAGCCGAAGAAGATCGGCATCTGGAGCAGCAGTGGCAGGCACGAACTCAGAGGATTCGTACCGGTCCTCTTGTAGAGGGCCATTGTCTCGCGTTGCATTGCCTCGCGAGAAAACTGGTCTTTCTTTCCCTTGTACTTGTCCTGGATCTTTTTGAGGTGCGGCGCGACCTCGAGCATCCGGCGTTGGCTCTTGATTTGCCGCACAAAAACCGGGATGAGCGCTGCACGAACCACGAGCACGAGGCCGACAATCGAGAGGACCCAGGTGATCCCTGCATCCGGATCCATGCCGGTCAGGGTGATAAGCGAGTGGAACGCGACGAGGATCGCTTCGATGACCCACTTAATGGGCCAGAGAATTGTGCCTAGGAAGTCCATGTCTCGGGTCAGCCCTTTCCGTGGCTTAGTACCAGGTCAGCATGAACCCGGGTTACTTGAGGTTGTGTCACGAAACCGAACCGGGTGATCGTGTTGTCGGAGTTCCGCGCAAGCGGGATGTCGTCGATGCCACCGACCGACCAGGGGTGACAGCGGATGAGACGGAGTGACCCGTACCAGATTCCGCGGACCACGCCATGATGCTGGATGGCCTGCAGCGCATAGGACGAGCACGACGGGTAGTACCGGCAGACGTCGCCATACAGCGGAGAAATGACGGCGCGATAACCCCGCAGGATAATCACACAGATGTTGCGGGGCAGCAGTATGACGAACGTCAGTGTTCGTCTCATGCGCGCGCCGTATCTTTGCGTAGGATCTGGGTTATTTCAGTGCTCAGGCTAGCCCAGGAAGCCTGCGCCGCGGCTGGCAGTGCTCGCATGACGATGTCGGTCCCCGGGGCGAGATCCGCCACGAGAACCGACACGGTGGCCTTGAATCGACGTCGGACCAGATTGCGAACAACCGCGTTGCCGACCGCCTTGGAGACGATGAACCCGACCCGAGGCGGCCGTTCGGCCAGACTCCTGCGCGTGTAGATCACCAAGTTAGGGGTCGCCGACCGACGCCCGGACCGAACAACCGACCGATAGTCATCGGACCGGACAATGCGATTGCGTCGGGCGAGCACCGGTGGGTCTGGCCGAGTTCCGCTATGCGGACAGTTCGGTGCGGCCCTTGCGACGGCGTGCGCCGAGGATGGCGCGTCCGGCACGAGTGCGCATACGGAGGCGGAACCCGTGCACCTTCGCGCGACGGCGGTTGTTGGGCTGGAATGTGCGCTTGCTCATAATTGAATCTCCACGATGTTGCGGTCAAAGGATGATGCCCGGAACCCCGGCAAGCGATATCACACAGCCTGAAGAGGATTGGGATGGCCTACGGGCCAGAAGTCAACTGATTAAAAATACGTTCTTTAAGGGCTGCGGTCAAACCACGCCCGTGGAGGGTCCGGATTATCCACATGGGGATAACCCGTCTTGCAGAGCCCACATCCCCACAAACTAAGGTGGGTGGACGACACAGCCGGTGGATAACCCTGTGAATAACCCAGAGAATTGCACATAAAGGGGAAGCATGACCGACACCGCGGACGAGATCCAGCCCATCTGGCAATCCGTTCTCGCAAGTTTGCGCTCCGATGACCGAATCACCCCCCAACTGCAGGGCTTCTTGAGCCTCGTCGAGCCCAAGGGAGTGATGGCGGGCACAATCTATCTCGAGGTGCCCAACGACCTCACCCGAGGCATGCTGGAACAGCGCATCCGTCTGCCCCTGCTCAATGCCATCGCCGACCTCGGCGACGGCGCCTCGGTCGCCAATTTCGCAATCGTCGTCAATCCCGACATCTCGCACGACTCACTCGACCCTGCCGAGGAGCAGCCGGCGGAGAGCGTCGAGGCGCCCTGGCAGGAACAGAAGACGATGATGCCTTCGCCTGCGGAGGCTACCGGCAAACGCTCCGATTCGCGTCTCAACCCGAAATACAACTTCGACAACTTCGTGATCGGCGGCTCGAACCGGTTCGCCCATGCGGCGGCCGTGGCGGTCGCCGAGGCCCCGGCAAAGGCGTATAACCCTCTTTTCATCTACGGTGACTCCGGGCTCGGCAAGACCCACCTTCTGCATGCGATCGGCCACTACGCCGAGAGCTTGTATCCCGGCATCCGCGTCCGGTACGTCAGTTCGGAGGAGTTCACCAACGACTTCATCAACTCGATTGCCAACAACAGGGCGTCGGTGTTCCAGTCGAGGTACCGCGACATCGATATCCTCCTGATCGACGATATCCAGTTCCTGCAGGGGAAGGACTCCACCCAGGAGGCCTTCTTCCACACCTTCAACACTCTCCACGACCACAACAAGCAGGTGGTCATCACGAGCGACCTGCCGCCCAAGCAGCTCACGGGCTTCGAAGACCGCATGCGGTCGCGCTTCGAGTGGGGCCTCATCACCGACGTGCAGGCGCCGGATCTGGAGACCCGCATCGCCATCCTGCGCAAGAAGGCGCAGAGCGACCGGCTCCAGGTGCCGCACGACATCCTCGAGTACATCGCCTCGAAGGTGTCATCGAACATCCGGGAGCTCGAGGGCACTCTCATCCGCGTGACGGCCTTCTCGAGCCTCAATCGGATGCCTGTCGACATGCCACTCGTACAAACGGTGCTCAAGGACCTCATCACGCTCGACGATGACAACGTCATCGCCCCGGTCGACATCATCAATCACACCGCGGACTACTTCAAGCTGACGGTCGATGACCTCTACGGCTCCTCGCGGTCGCAGGCCGTTGCCACAGCACGGCAGATCGCGATGTACCTGTGCCGGGAGCTGACCAACCTCTCCCTGCCGAAGATCGGGCAGCTTTTCGGCAACCGCGACCACACCACCGTCATGTACGCCAACAAGAAGATCAGCGAGCTCATGAAGGAGCGGCGCTCGATTTACAACCAGGTTACTGAGCTCACCAGCCGCATCAAACAGAACCACCGCTACAGCAGTCTGTAGCCCTGCCCCCATAATTGGGGCTTTAGTACACAATGTGGATAACTTGTGTAATTCGGTGGATAACTACCCTTTGGCTTGTCGAGAACGCGCCTCGCCTGTGGAATCTCCGAATGACAAAATTTGTGACCTTCGGCCGAGGATGCCACCGGTCCCACACCCCCTCCACAACTCACACGCGTGTAGTTCCCAGCAGTCGTTTGAGATTGTCGGAGTTACTCACAGTTCACACAACGGTTAATACAATTGTTCTTTAAAGAATCGATTGGCTCAGAAAAGAACCTGTTCACCACCGATGGTCTCGACAGCGGGCCGCGGAGCCGGGCTCCGGCTATGTCAGTATTGAGGCCCGAGTCATCCGCACCGCGCCAGGGGAGTCCCAATGAAGTTTCAGGTCAACCGTGATGTCTTCAGTGAGGCCGTCTCCTTTGCCGTCAAGCTCCTCCCGCAACGCACCACCCTGCCCATCCTCAGCGGCGTGCTGATTGAGGCGACCGATGAGGGACTGACGCTGTCGTCGTTCGACTACGAAGTGTCCGCTCAGACATCCATCACGGCCGAGGTCGAAGAGGCCGGCAAGATCCTCGTCTCCGGCCGCCTCCTGGCCGATATCGCCAGCCGACTGCCCAACGCGCCGGTGCAGTTCTCGACCGAAGACAACCGCATCAAGGTCACGTGCGGCTCGGCGCACTTCACCCTGCTGAGTATGCCGGTCGAGGAGTATCCGACACTGCCGCAGGTCTCCGAGCAGACCGGACTGCTTCCCGCCGAGGAGTTCGCCACCGCGGTAGCGCAGGTTGCCGTCGCGGCGTCGCGTGACGATGTCACCCCGGTGATCACCGGAGTGCAGCTCGAGGTGTCGCAGAACTCGCTGAGCCTGGTGGCCACCGACCGGTACCGCGTCGCGGTGCGGGCGATCGACTGGGATTCGACCGGATCCAATGTCGAGTCGGTCACGGCGCTCGTGCCGGCGCGCACGCTGCAGGAGATCGGCAAGACCTTCGGCCACAGCGGCACCATCTCGGTGTCGATAACGAGCACCGATGAGCGCGAGCTCATCGCTTTTCGCGCCGACAGGAAGACCGTTACCTCGCTTCTCATAAAAGGCAATTTTCCCCCGGTCAGGAGGCTTTTTCCCGAGACTGTCGATAACTACGCTGTGGTGAACACGGCAGAGCTCATCGAGTCGGTGCGGCGCGTCTCGCTCGTGCTCGAGCGCGAGGCGGCACTGCGTTTCAGTTTCACTGTCGATGGGCTGACCCTCGAGGCAATCGGGTCGGAGCAGGCCCAGGCATCCGAGTCGATCGACGCCTTCCTCACCGGAACCGACACCGTCGTCTCGCTCAAGCCTCAGTTCCTGCTCGACGGTCTTGGTGCGGTGAAGTCGGAGTTTGTGCGCATTTCGTTCACGAAGACGGACAACCCGAACAAGCCGGGGCCGGTGCTCATCACGAGCCAGTCGTCGAAGGACCAGCCGGGCGCTGACGACTACCGCTACCTGCTGCAGCCGAATCTGCTGCTGCGCTGAGCGGCACCCGACACACCCCATGCGCACCGCCCTCGGTTCTGAGCCCGGGTAGTCGGGTGCAGCGGAGAACAGCATGCTAGTCACCCACCTGAGCCTCACCGACTTTCGTAATTACGAGACCGCCGAGGTCGACTTTGCGCCGGGGGCCAATCTGTTCGTCGGTAGCAACGGACAGGGCAAGACCAATCTTGTGGAGTCCCTCGGGTATCTCAGCACCCTCGGCTCACACCGCGTCGCGACCGATAACGCGATGATCCGGCAGCTCTGCGATTGCGCGATCATCCGTGCGCGTGTGCAGCACGGTGACCGACAGGTGCTCGCCGAGGTGCAACTCAACCGCACCTCGGCCAACCGCGCTCAGATCAACCGGTCAGCAATCAAGACCCGCGACCTACCCCGGTATTTCTCAAGTGTGCTCTTTGCCCCGGAGGATCTCGCGCTCGTGCGCGGCGAACCGTCGGGACGTCGGCGCTTCCTCGACGAACTGCTTGTCCTTCTCACACCGCGGCTGTCGGGAGTGATGGCCGACTACGACCGTGTGCTCAAGCAGCGCAACAGCCTACTGAAGTCGGCCAGGGCCTCCGGGGCGAGAGGGGGGCAGCTGTCCACTCTGGAGATCTGGGATGACCGGCTCGTCGCCTTGGGCTCCGAGCTCATCGAAGCGCGAAGCGGGCTGATCGCCCAGCTGGTGCCGGAGGTGAGCGCCGCCTACGTGGCGATCGCCGGGGAGGACCATCGGGTGACGCTGGCAAGCCAGCTCAGCATCCTGTCCTCGGGGCTCGACGACGAGAATTCCCCGGCGCCCGCGGCCGGCGGGTTTGTGCCGATCTCCGCCGCGGATGCCGCGGTGGCGTTCCGGGAGTCGCTCGTGCGGTTGCGCCGTGCTGAACTCGATCGGGCCGTCACACTCGCGGGTCCCCACCGCGACGACCTCGTGCTCGAGCTCAACACAATGGCGGCGCGTAGCTACGCAAGCCATGGGGAGTCCTGGTCATTCGCTCTCGCCCTGAAGCTCGCGTCGGCCGAGGTGCTGCGCCGGGAGTCGACCAGCGGAGACCCCGTGCTCATCCTCGACGACGTCTTTGCTGAACTTGACCAGTCCCGGCGCGCGCGGCTCGCGGGAGCCGTGGCCGGTTTCGAACAAGTTCTCATCACCGCGGCGGTGCTCGAGGATGTTCCCGAGGCGCTGACCGCGAACACGGTGCACATCCGGCAGGGCAGGATCGTGGAGAAATGAGTGAGGAGTCCGAATCCCGCGCCGTCTACGAGAGGTTCCGGCGGATGTTCGGCAACGGCCTGGCCCGAACGAGCGATGCCCGCAAGCGGGCGAAAAAGGAGCCCGGCTCGAGCACCGCGTTTGGTCTGGGCCGGGATGCCCGCGGCCTCGGCGAGGTACTGGACAACCTCACGGCCACCCTCGGCTGGAACTCACCGCTCGCCCAGTCGGAGCTGCTTGCGTCTTGGGCGGATATCGCCGGCGCCGAGACGGCGGCGCATTCGACCCCGGTTGGCATCGAGGAGGGGACCCTGTCGGTGCGCTGCGATTCAACGGCCTGGGCAACGCAGCTGCGCCTCATGAGGGTACAGATCACGAGCCAGATCGCTGCGAAATACCCGGATGCCGGCATTCAATCTGTGCGCTTCGAAGGGCCGGGTGCCCCCTCCTGGAAACGCGGCCCCAAATCAATTCCTGGGCGTGGTCCACGCGATACCTACGGATAACAGGGCAAAAACGATCACCAAGCACGAAATCTGTCCTCGTAAGGGCGTTTAGGACCGATGCCTCTCAGGGCCTTGGTAGAATCGGGAGGTCCTCGAGGCATCTTTCCACCGCGAAAGCCCGGCCACGGTTGACAGTTCCGATCTACCTGGCAGGAGCCCAACTTCCTCATGACGACAGCCCCCCCTACTCCCCTGCCAGACGACAGTTACGGCGCCGATCAGATTCAGGTACTCGAGGGGCTCGAAGCCGTTCGCAAGCGCCCCGGCATGTACATCGGCTCGACCGGTCCCCGCGGCCTGCACCACCTCGTCTATGAGGTCGTCGACAACTCGGTGGACGAGGCTCTCGCCGGCCATTGCGACCTCATCGTGATCACGATGCTGCGCAACGGTGGCATCCGGGTCATCGACAACGGTCGGGGAATCCCCGTCGACCTCAACAAGAGCGAGAACAAGTCGACCGTCGAAGTCGTGCTGACGATCCTGCACGCCGGCGGCAAGTTCGGCGGAGGCGGCTACGCGGTGTCCGGGGGCCTTCACGGCGTGGGAATCTCTGTCGTCAACGCGCTCTCGAAGGAACTCGACGTCGAGGTGCGCCGTCAGGGCCACATCTGGCGACAGAGCTTCACCCACGGTGTGCCGAACGCCCCCCTCGAGAAGGGAGAGCCGTCGGACGAGACCGGCACGACGGTCACCTTCTGGCCGAGCCCAGACACATTCGAGACCATAGAGTTCGACTACGACACCCTGCGCGCGCGCTTCCAGCAGATGGCGTTCCTCAACAAGGGCCTCACGATCACGCTCATCGACGAGCGCGAGATCGACGAAGCGGAGCGCACCGAGGTGAACTACCTCTACGAGAACGGGCTGGTCGACTATGTCGAGTACCTCAACTCCGCGAAGAAGGTCGAGGTCGTGCACCCCGACATCATCTCTTTCGAATGGGAGGACAAGGAGCGCAAGATCGCCGTCGAGGTAGCCATGCAGTGGACCAACTCGTACCAGGAGAGCGTTCATACTTATGCCAACACCATCAACACCCACGAGGGTGGAACCCACGAAGAGGGCTTCCGTGCGGCGCTCACAAGCCTCGTCAACCGCTACGCCCGCGAAAAGGGCATCATCAAGGAGAAGGACGAGAACCTCACCGGCGATGACGTCCGTGAAGGTCTCACGGCCGTTCTCTCGGTGAAGCTCGCCGAGCCGCAGTTCGAGGGCCAAACCAAGACCAAACTCGGCAACACCGAGGCGAAGTCGTTCGTGCAGAAGATTGCCGGCGAGCAGCTCGCCGACTGGTTCGACCGCAGCCCCACCCAGGCACGCGACGTCATCCGCAAGGCGATCCAGGCCTCACAGGCGCGGATGGCCGCCCGTAAGGCGCGGGAACAGACGCGCCGCAAGGGATTGCTTGAATCGGGCGGAATGCCGGGCAAGCTCAAGGACTGCTCGAGCAAGGATCCCGCGCGTAGCGAGATCTTCATCGTCGAGGGTGACTCGGCTGGTGGTTCCGCGGTACAGGGCCGCGATCCGGAGACCCAGGCGATTCTGCCGCTGCGCGGCAAGATCCTCAATGTGGAGAAGGCCAGGCTCGATCGCGCTCTCGGCAACAACGAGGTGCAGGCCATGATCACCGCCTTCGGGGCGGGGATCGGCGAGGACTTCACGCCAGAGAAGGCCAGGTATCACAAGATCGTGCTGATGGCCGACGCCGACGTTGACGGTCAGCACATCACGACGCTGCTCCTCACCCTGCTCTTCCGCTACATGCGCCCACTGATCGACCTCGGCTATGTATATCTCGCGCAGCCGCCCCTGTACCGGCTCAAGTGGAGCAATTCACCCCACGAGTACGTCTATACCGACCGGGAGCGCGATGCGCTGCTCGTCGCCGGTGCCGCTGCCGGCAAGCGCATCCCGAAGGACAACGGCATCCAGCGCTACAAGGGCCTCGGCGAGATGGACTACAAGGAATTGTGGGACACGACGATGAATCCCGAGACCCGCACGCTGCTCCAGGTCACACTTGACGACGCACTGGCCGCCGACGAGATCTTCTCGACCCTCATGGGGGAGAACGTGGAATCGCGACGCAACTTCATTCAGAAAAACGCCAAAGACGTGCGTTTTCTCGACATCTGACCCTGGTTCGCTAGGGCGCTGCGCGCCCCGATCGCACCCGCTCACTCATTAAGGACTCACCGGATATGGCCGACGAAGTAACTCCAGACGACGCGGAACAGCAGATCGCGGGCCGCGAGATAGACCTGACGCACGACAAGATCGAGCAGGTCGACCTCCAACTCGAGATGCAGCGGTCGTACCTCGACTATGCGATGAGCGTCATCGTCGGGCGTGCGCTGCCGGAGGTGCGCGACGGCCTCAAGCCCGTGCACCGCCGCGTCATCTACGCGATGTACGACGGCGGCTATCGCCCCGATCGAGCGTTCTCCAAGAGCGCCCGCGTCGTCGGCGAGGTCATGGGCCAGTTCCACCCGCACGGCGACTCGTCGATCTACGACGCTCTTGTGCGCCTCGTGCAGCCGTGGAACCTCCGCTACCCCCTCGCGCTCGGACAGGGCAACTTCGGGTCTGCCGGCAACGACGGCGCCGCGGCCGCACGGTATACCGAGACCAAGATGGCGCCGCTCGCGATGGAGATGGTCCGCGACATCGACGAGGACACCGTCAACTTCTCGGACAACTACGACGGGCGCACCCTCGAGCCCGACGTGCTGCCGGCCAGGTTCCCCAACCTGCTCGTCAACGGCTCGGTCGGCATCGCCGTTGGCATGGCCACCAACATCCCGCCGCACAACCTGCGCGAGGTCGCCTCGGGCGCGCTGTGGGCCCTCGAACACCCGGATGCCTCGCGCGAGGAGCTCCTCGAAGCCCTCCTTCAGCGGGTGAAGGGACCGGACTTCCCCACTGGTGCCCAGATTCTCGGCATCAAGGGCATCCAGGACGCCTATCGCACCGGACGTGGGTCGATCACGATGCGGGCGGTGGTGAGCGTCGAGGAGCTCCAGGGACGAACGTGCCTCGTCATCACCGAACTGCCGTACCAGGTGAACCCCGACAACCTCGCGATCAAGATCGCTGAACTCGTCAAGGAGGGCAAGCTCGGCGGCATCGCCGACATCCGCGACGAAACGTCGGGCCGCACCGGCCAGCGCCTCGTCATCGTGCTGAAGCGCGATGCGGTTGCGAAGGTGGTGCTCAACAATCTCTACAAGCACACGCCGCTGCAGGAGAACTTCGGCGCGAACATGCTCGCGATCGTCGACGGCATCCCGCGCACGCTCCCGATCGACGGCTTCATCTCGGCGTGGATCGCGCACCAGATCGACGTCATCGTGCGGCGCACGAAATTTCGCCTGCGCAAGGCCGAGGAGCGCGCGCATATCCTGCGCGGCTACCTCAAGGCTCTCGATGCCCTCGACGAGGTCATCGCGCTTATTCGCCGCTCGTCGACCGTGGAGGATGCCCGCGACGGGCTCATCGCGCTGCTCGAGATTGACGAGCTGCAGGCCCGCGCGATCCTCGAGATGCAGCTGCGCCGCCTCGCCGCGCTCGAGCGCCAGAAGATCATCGACGAGCACGACGCGATCGAGCTCGAGATCTCCGACTACCAGTCGATTCTCGCGAGCCCCCAGCGCCAGCGGGACATCGTGAGCGAGGAGCTCACCGAGATCGTAACGAAGTTCGGCGACGACCGCCGAACCGAGATCATGTTCGGCTTCGACGGTGACATGAACGTGGAAGACCTCATCCCCGAGGAGGAGATGGTCGTCACGGTCACCCGCGACGGCTACATCAAACGCACTCGCAGCGACAACTACCGCAGCCAGCACCGTGGGGGCAAGGGTGTGCGGGGTGCGCAATTGCGCGCGGACGACGTCGTCGAGCACCTCTTCGTCACGACCACCCACCATTGGCTGTTGTTCTTCACCAACAAGGGCCGTGTCTACCGTGCCAAGGCCTACGAGGTCCAGGAGGCGGGCCGCGACGCCAAGGGCCAGCATGTCGCCAACCTGCTTGCGCTGCAGCCGGACGAGGAGATCGCGCAGATTCTCGACATCCGCGACTACGGCGCCGCCGAGTACCTGGTGCTTGCCACGCGCGGTGGCCTCATTAAGAAGACCGCGCTGACTGAGTACGACACCAATCGCACCGGTGGCATCATCGCGATCAACCTGCGTGAGGACGACGAGCTGGTCGCGGCGATGCTCGTCGAGGTCGACTCCGACCTGCTCCTGGTCTCGCGCAAGGGAATGTCGATCCGTTTCACAGCCTCCAACGAGGCGCTCCGACCGATGGGCCGCTCGACGTCCGGCGTGATCGGCATGCATTTCCGCGGCG
Organism: Marisediminicola sp. UYEF4; assembly: GCF_040546025.1. Lineage (NCBI taxonomy): Bacteria > Bacillati > Actinomycetota > Actinomycetes > Micrococcales > Microbacteriaceae > Marisediminicola > Marisediminicola sp. UYEF4. Next base: position 41,272 of record NZ_JBEPNA010000016.1, read on the forward strand.
CCGATACCCTGCTCGACGCGTCCGTCGTGTCCGACGAGGGCTACGTGTTCGTTGTCACCGAGGGTGGCTACGCGAAGCGCACGAGCGTCGACCAGTACCGGGTGCAGAACCGCGGCGGACTGGGCATCAAGGTGGCCAAGCTCGCCGAGAACCGCGGCGATCTCGCGGGCGCGCTCATCGTGGGCGAGGACGACGAGGTACTCGTCGTTCTGGAGAGCGGCAAGGTAGTCCGCTCGTCTGTCGCCGAGGTTCCGGCCAAAGGACGCGATACCATGGGCGTGGTCTTCGCTCGATTCGCCGCCGACGATCGCATCATCGAAGTCGCGAAGAACAGTGAACGTAACCTGATTGCCCAGGATGCCGAGGCCCCGACCGGGGCGGACGCTCCCGACTCGGACCCGGTCGAAGAAACTTCGACCGAGACGGTTTCAGCCGGCGAAAGCCAGGCTGGGAAGGACGAAACAGTAGATGAGTAGCGTCGCCGAAAAACTTCAGCGCAAGGCACCAAAGAAGACCACTACGAAGCAGGTGCGCCTGAAGCTCGTCTACCTCGACTTCTGGTCTGTGGTCAAGCTCTCGTTCCTCACGGCGATCTGCCTCGGAATCGTGCAGGTCGTCGTGGCGATCCTGGTCTGGACAGTGCTCAACTCGACCGGCATCTTCGGCGAGCTCGACGCCCTGTTCCGCGAGGTGCTCAACGACGAAACCTTCAGCGTGACCAGTGAGTTCTCGCTCGTCACCGTGGCGAGCTTCGCGCTGATTGTCGCGGCGCTCAACGTCGTGATCGGCACCGCTCTCGGCGCCATCTTCGCCGTGCTCTACAACCTCGCCGCGCGAATCACCGGCGGGCTGCTCGTCGGATTCCAGAACAACTGATCGCTCGGATACGGGTGCGACGCGCGCACCGGTGTCAGATCTCGCCCCAGATGAGACTTCACGGCCCATATGAGACCAACAAGGGCTTGAGATCGCTCTCGGCCAGACGAAAGAATTTTCTCAACCAAGATGAGATTTATTGAGAGTGCCGTGTCTCCCGCCCCGGGCGGGGTGCAACAGCATGGGTTATGAGATGCCCGCGTTATGAGACAGTTGCCTGGCCAAGATCGCCCGTAAGCCGAACGTAAGACGCCCCCTCATCGAGCGCAGGTGCCAATGTCAATGCCGGCGGCGGTAGCCTGCTCAACCATGTCCTTCATGCTCGAAGCGGGCGTGATTCCTTCCTGCTCCAAGCACGCGGCGAGAGTTGACGCGGATTTCGACGAGTCGGCATTCTGAAGTTGCCATCTTTCGTCGGTTGTGGCGAAATGCTCCTCGTAGCACGAGACATCGACGCCGCTTTCTACAGCAGCAGCGGGCACGCTAAAGCGAATGACAGCACCGTCGTTGGCCTCCATCCGGAGTTGATAGCCAGCGTCCGACAGGCATGAGCGGTAGGCCTCGAACCCGCCATCGTATTCCTCTGAAGTCACCGGTGCGACTGTCGATTCATTTCCCGCGCAGCCTGAACACGCCAACATTAGAGCGATGGGAACCAACAGACGGGTCATGCTCATTTAGCAACCATAGCCATCGCGACTCTGGCTGAATCGCCCCGGGTCTAATGGAGGGTCTGATTCCACGAGAGGATGATGATCATGCCAGCACCGCGGAAGTATCCGCCGGAGCTTCGTGAGCGTGCGATGCGGCTTATTGCCGAGACCAGGAAGGAAGATCCGGAGGTGTCGCTGAACGCGGCCGTGACCCGGATCGGGCAGCGTGTCGGGGTGAATCCCGACACGCTGCGTGGCTGGTGCAAGCAGGCCGCGATCGACGCGGGCGAACGCCCCGGAACCGCGACGAACGATACCCAGCGCATCAAAGTGTTTGAGGCCTAGGGCGTGTCTGATAACGAACCTTCATGGGGCACAGAATTCGCCGCCAGTGCTTCGAGCCGGCGTTGAGCAGCTGGGTGGCATTTGGGAACCCCCAATCAACGCAGATCTCAGGGTCGATTCGGTCAGGTGCCGACACCTCGGCGGGCAGGCCCTCTGGGAAGAGTGCAAGATCAGCGCACGGAGTGGCTCCCCTGCGATGGGAAGTCATGGCCAAGCAGCCGACCACGGTTGCTCTCACGACCGAATACTGGATCACTCCATTGCAGTTCTGGGTTGTCGAGGCGCTCGATAGGACTGTCAACTTGAGATGCGCGACGCGTCAGCACTTCGTTCCGAAATGTCTCCGTCAGCCGTTCGAGACCTTCTGAGTCTCCTGTCGTATCAAACTCGTAGATTGTGATCTCGACGGCCACGAACAGCTCGATCATGCGGAGTCTTTCGGAAAAGCGGATCCTGCTCCAAAACGGCGACTTGGACCATTCATCAATTTCCGGATCGATGCCGATGCGCGGATTGAAGTGCAACTCTTCGGGCTCAACGTCACGGTCGAATGTGAGGCGTCCAAGGCGGCACACACCGTTTCGGAGGGTCCGCTCACCCCATCTGAATCGAGGTTCAGCGTCACGTGGCACTCCGACGACGGGCTCGGCCTCCGCGACTCTTGCGGTAGATACGGCTAACGTCCGGTGCCTGTCGATCCGCGCTAGTCGATTGAGCCAGCCCAAGTAGTTGCCGTCCGGGTCGGAGTTGAAGGGCTGCATGGTGAGGAGCATCTCGCGGTGATGCTCCGCCAGCGGCGCCAACCTGTACAGATTTCGCTTCCAAGATGAGGCGTCATCGTAGATCGGGTATTGCAGGGCTGATTCGCCAGGCGGGGGATACTTTCGCGACGTATGCACGGCAGCAGCCAAGACGACATAATCCAGAGCGCTCCGAAGGTTGTAAAGCCATTCCCCGAAGAGTAGCGAGAGCGCGGGCGGTATGGGCGATTCGAGAAGGACCCGCATCTCGTACTCCCTGGCCGACATCCGGCGCAGGTCGAATTCGAAGGGGTGAGGCTCCAGAAATCTGTTCCACACGCGCGCCATTTCCGCAGAATGCTCCTTGGCACGTTCCACTCGCAATCGCGCGGGGTCAAACTCCAGAGAGGCCACACCTGAATGCTAGGCGCAAGTCGGAGATGCTAGCGTTTCGGCCGGTGATGAGTACATTGCACCCAAGTCGGTTCGAGCCCCTGCCTGGTTCGCGCAAGCGAGACGGGAACCCTGAACGGGCACTTGCTGAGCCTCTATCGCGGCGGGGATCCTTTCATGAGCCGCCGCGCATCATGCGGGCCTCATATACCCAACCCCTATCGGAACTGTTTAAGGGCTTCGCTGTATCGCTCGTGATCGTCTCGGGTCTCATGCGTCACGAGGAGCGTGTGCTGCCCGATGACGCGCGTGTATGAGCCTTGGCAGGGGATGGTGACAATTTTCGTCAGCCCGGCTTGCCATGCGGGGATCAGCGCACGCAGCGACAGCCGTTCCGGATCATCGTCCACGGACGTTGGGCGACGCTGCGTGCGTGCATGGAATCGTGCAACGTTCCACGTCTCGCGCTGCTCCGTAAAGGCGTCGTCACCGAACGAGTCGTTCCAGGATGGCCCGAACAACTTTGCCAACAAGTCGGCGCGCTCCGGTGATCCATCCAGTGTGTGCTGGAGCTGGTCGAAGACCGTGCTGTCTTGAATCAGACCTGCGTGGTCGCTACATGCGTTCCAGATCCCCGGCCACGCCTCCACCCAGGGTGCGGTCGCGTCGGTCAATCCGGTCTGGGCGTGTGCACGCACCGAATCGTCCGACAGCAGAGGAGGGAGGTCATCGCCGACCGGGTGAAGATTCCACGCTTCCCGAACCCAGAGCAGATCAAGCAACGTGCTCGGGTCATCGTCCACGGTGATGAGCATGTCGTGAGGCCAGGGGTTCCCCGGCACCGGTGCGGATGAGCGCAAGGTTTCCTCCCCAAGAGCGGATGCCGGACAGTCTCACACCGAACGCCGACCGTAGGGGCAACGTGTTGCGGGCTCCTTGTGTCACGATGAGGCGGTGACTGAGGAATTCGAACCTGCGCTCGTGCCCGAGCTGCTGGTGACTGATATTGATCGGAGCATCGAGTTCTGGTGTGGAATCTGCGGATTCGAACTCCGCTATTCACGACCAGAAGAGCGATTCGCCTACATCGCCCTCGGCGCGGCCCACGTGATGCTCGAACAGGTCGGAGTGGGCCGGAACTGGGTCACTTCTGAACTTGAAACACCTCTCGGTCGCGGTATCAACTTTCAGATCGCCGTTCCCGACACTGATGCAATTGTGAAGTCACTGGAGCTTGCCGGGGTGGGACTCTTCATGGAGCCAGAAATCAGGTGGTACCAACTGGCCGACGATGACGCCGGCGTAAGCCAGTTTCTCGTGACCGACCCGGACGGCTATCTAATCCGATTCCAGTCATCGATCGGACGACGCCCAACCGTCCGTTAGTGGAACCTAAAGCGGTCGCAATTCTCGCACGGTTAGCAGGCTGCGGCCGTCGACGGTTTCGCGAGTCACTCGGCCCGTGTCGCGGAATCCGAGTTTCTCGAGGACCCGCCGAGACGCGACATTCCAGTCCCACACCGTCGCCCACAACTTTCGATAGCCGGCCTCGTCCGCCCAGGTGATCACGGCCCGGCCTGCCTCGGTCGCGTAACCGCAGTTGTGAACAGCCCGCAACAACTCGAAGGCTAGTTCGGGCTCCTCGTTCGACGCGTTCCCGTTGAAGACCAGCCCGCAATACCCGATGGCACCGGCCGTTCCCTTTCGCTCCATCGCCAGCAGCCCCGGCCTCGAAGCTTCGCGCTCTTCTTGGATCTGCGTGGCGATGTCCTCCTCGGTTGGGCGTCCCTCGAGGCTTATTCGTCGGTGGGGAGGCACCCGCACATCCCGCTCAGTCCACAACTGACGATAGATGGCTGCGTCGCTCACTCTCTGGCGCCGCAGCGTCAGGCGATCGGTCTCCAGAGTGTTCAGTACGGGCGGCGGCGACATACCGACATTGTGTCAGCACCAGCCCCCTGCGGGACCCCTGAATGCGCTCGTCGCTCGCGACATGGGTAAGAGGCCTATCCAGCAGGTGGGTACACGGCCACAGTCTGGGGACGTTTAGTTCGGTTTCCGAGGACTATCGCGAGGACACCGAGAAAGAGCGGACCTCCAAGGCGCACGAAGCTTTCAGTAGTCGAGACGAGGGAAGCAACCAGGGCAACCTCCGACTCGACGATGAGGGTTCTGCTCAGAACCCAAGCGGCGGCCACGCTCGCCAAAACCCACGCTGGCGCCCAGTTCCAGGGATACGGGAGGGCACCGGCGCGCCCGATTTGAATAGTGGCGATCAAGGCCGCGCCGAACTGGACGAGTGAGAAGTGAATTCACAGACAGCCCGCTACCCAGACTCACGCCGCTCAACACAGAATCGAGTAGAAACGATGTTGCGAATACGACGAGGGCGATAGTTCCCAACGGTCGGCGAGCAGTCACGCTTCCGGCTCGCCGAACTCCGAGTGCGAAAACAATCACAGCCAGGAAGAACAAGACCTCCCCGACGAGAGATACCCCGAATATCGTCCACGTGGCGGGTTGAAGGATCACTTGTGCGGCAACTGATCCGATGAGGAGTGTTCCACCTAGGATCCAGGCCCGTCGCGCGTCGGTAACGGCGCGTTGCGGAAGTCGACGGTCCTTCATTACGCCGAGCATACGCACCATCAGGGCAAGGCGGCGGCGGATTGCCGCAGAGAACCGCGTCCCGAGTTTGACAAGATCACTCTTCCAACTCCTAATGCCAGAAACTGTGCGTCAGCCGGTTCCCGCGCACCATCCACGACTGGGTGCCGATCCTGCCGTTCACGCTGAGCGGAACAGAGACGTGTGTGTACATCTTGCCGTCGCCCCCTCTCGGCGGTCAACGAACATCACTAGCACTGTCCGCAAGCCGGACGGCGACCGGGACACCCGAACAGGCGATCGTGGACTCTCGCTCCGTTCCGGATGGGGAACGTTCACCGGGACGCCTCCACGTTCCGGTGGCGGATCCTCCACCGAGATGAGCACCCGGCGTTGGAACTGCCAGCCCAGCTGCGAACTTCCTCGCCGGGGAGCAGTACGACTAATTGCACTTATCCGGTTCCGGAACAGGCCCGGGTAATCGTTGTGACGGAACGTAATCTCGCGGCTGAAAGCGTCGTCGACCTCGTTGCCGTCACGGAGACGCAGCACGCCGTCCATGTCCTGCAAGAAACGGGGCGAAGGGCCCGTCGGCGGCAACGCTACTGCGCGACCTGCGCGCGGGACGACGTCGGGACAACCGGAGCGTGATTGACAGAGGCGACCGCAATCTCATCGTCTTCCAGCGGGACCGACGAAGACCTCACGAACGCGACGTGGAATGCTTACGAGAAGTTATCGGTTTGACACCTACTCGTGCGGCAGACCCGATTGTGGTCAGGGGCTGAGATTCACTTTCCGGGGCGAGTTAGCGGCACGGTCACGCGACTGGTGCGTTGCCCAACATTCCGAGGCTGTACAGCACGACCAGAGCGACAGCGATGACCAGCACGATTACGAGGAGCACTACTCCCGTTGAGCGGCTCACGGGTAGCGCGCCTTCATACCCGCTAGGTCGCCGTCACCGAGCCGCCGGTGCGACGTCTGGCAGGCGAACGATGACGGCACCATGACTTGATTCGTCGACTGCGCGACATGGTTCAGGCCGAAGAAGTGGCCTGCCTCGTGCGTCATCACGCCCTGGAGGTCGTATGTCGACGAGCCGGAGCACCCCGTGGTCGATGAGCCCGTGTACCAGGATCGACTGGAGGTATCGATCCGGATGTCGGCGTTGACGATCTGACCCGTGGTGCGCCAAGTGCAGGTGGCGGCGAGCGTCGTGCCCGACAGATCCCCGCCGTCGACGACGTTCTTGAGATCCGACGGTCCGCAAATCGAGTCATTCACTTGACTGCTGCTCGTGGTACTTCCAGCGTAGGAGTGAGCCGCGCTGTTCGGCGTGTTCGTACCGCAGTCACCAATCCCATCCGCCATCGCACTGAACGCCGCCGCCACCCGCACCTGACCACCGAAGCTCGGCGCCCTGTAATACCAGCTTGCAGTGGAGAGCCAGCGCTCGTTCGAGATCGAGTAGGCGAAGCTGTCGCACTTCGGGTTCGTCGCTTGAACAGCGCTGTCAGCTGTCGCGTCGGATGTCAGTCCGAATGCACGTGCCGTTGTCATCGAGCCCTCGACGACGCGACGATTTGGTGTCACCGATGCTGTCGCAATCTCACCGTTCCTCGACCGAGCCACGGTGAACTCGGGAATGTCAATGCCGGGGGTGTCGGAAAGTGCGCTGTAGGTGACGGCTATTCCTTCCGGGGGCAGGGCGACTGTGATGTTCGACTCCGCGTCGCGAATCAGCACACCATCGATTCCCGCGCATCCCTCGATCGCATCGACGGCCGTCGATTCGATCGGCCAAGCTGACCTCACGGCCTCACACTGCGAGACCACTGGTGTGGCCTCTGCGGAGCCAGCACCCACAGTCAGGCTGATGATCGAAAGTGCAGCCGCCAATAAAGTACTCGCGGACCTCCGCATGAGTCATTCCTTCCCAGCTGTCGACCAAACCGTAGCATTCAAGTAATGCTCGACACAAGGCACCTCCGGGGCCCATCAGATTCATGCCTAGGTCACGTCCCGTTGAGTGGTGGAGTTTCTCGACACCGTGCCGGTCAGTTGTTTGATTATGCCGCAGTGAGTTCTGGGATGGGCGTTACCTCTTCGACGGGTGTGGCGCTAACCGTGTTTATGGTGGCTAATTCGAGCATGGAGGCTTCGGAGAAGTAGCGGTGGTCGCCGGCTTCCCATTCGTCATGTTGCTCGATCAGGACCGCGCGTGCCATGCGCAGAAGCGCGGCGGGGTTCGGGAAGACACCGACGTCGTCGGTGCGGCGTTTGATCTCTTTGTTGATTCGCTCGAGCGGGTTCGTGGGCCAGATTTGCCGCCAGTGTCGTTGCGGGAATGCAGCGAACGCGAGGAGGACTTCTAATCCGAGTGAAAGGGAGGGGTAAGTATGTCTAGGTTCCGAGGTCGGATCCCCAGATCAATGATTGCGATCGCTGCAGCCGCAGCGTTATCAATGCCGGTTTCGCCAGCGGGCCGCCATCACCGCCGCATCGCCGCATCGCCGGGGAGCATGGCGCATGCTGCCGGCGAATCGTCGTAAGGGCACGTTCGCCAGGGCTGGAACAAATACAGAACCGTCCCAAACAGTCCAATGATGGCTGCCGCGATCCCGACCAGTAACAACAACCGTGCTGCCATGTCACGAGTAAAGCACAACGAATGACGAGTAGTTGGCGCCTGTTGGCAGTGTTCGACAGGGAACCCCTGTCGGGACTCGGGGGCATTGCCCTGCGTCATACTCTCCTTATAGATGAGCGTGCGGTGATCGCAGATGCTCGCGCCCTCGTGGCCACGGGGCGGTGGGCTCTAGCAGTCGATGCGCTTAAGGCGTTTCTGGGAACGCATCCAGAGTCGGCTGGATGCCGACGCGAACTGGCATTGATGTATCGCGCACACGGACACCCCGATCAGGCGGGCCGATGGGGGATCCTGTCGACGGCTTGGGCGACCGACAGGGAGATCGCGGCCTTTGCCAAGATGATTGCCGCGATACGCCCGGATGAAGCCCACCTGCGCAGGCTCCTGGCACTTCCCAAGGGCGCCGCGATTCCCGAAGAAGTCATGGTGCTGGCGCGGCCTTGGATTCCTCCAGGCACCGAGCGGGTGCGGCGCTGGGCGTCGACACTTTCCGCAAGTGCGGGGGTGCTAGCCATCGCGGTCGTCATCGCCGGAGCTGCCGGCGAGTTACTCGTGACGATACTCGGTATGAGGGAGACGCCGGCAGCCCAGGCAACGATCGACGGCGCCGTGGTCACCGGATTGGGAGTCACATGCCTCCTCGCATGCGGGAGCTCATTGCTGCGACAGAAATGGGTTTCCGCGGCGGTCTGGGCATTGTTCGCGGCGATCGCGGCGATCCTATCCGTTCGCATCCTTTGGTGATCGCAGTACCAATTACCTGCCCGTAAGCCGGACCTTCAACGGCTTGCTGGTCGGGGCTCAGGCAGATCAACTCCCGCCTTGAGGCTCGATGCCCGTATACCCCGCCGGATGAAGATGCCCGAAAGGGTGCCTCACCTGCAACACCGTTGTCGTCGAAAAGGGCGCCTGCCATGGACATTGTGGGTTGCGCAACGGACATGAATCTGTCACCGCGGACGTGAGCGGCGCACGGACAAGTTGGGTGGCAAAAGACACGACCGGAGTCTCAACTTGAGTGAGACAAGTCTCAAGTTGCTTGAGAACTGACAGCACCGTGTCAGATCTCATGGCAGATGAGACTTCTCGACGCATACGAGACCAATGGGCGCTTGAAATCGCGCTCGACCGATCGGCCGAAAAGTTCTCAGCGAATGTGAGACTTTTTGAGAGCGCCGAGGATCCGCCCAGGCGGGGGTGTGACAGCTTGAGGATCGCTCTCTGATCTGAGCTCGGCATTAGCATCAATCGGGCGTACATGAGCCAGCCCAAGTTGTTCGCCGATCCCGTGCACGTCGCCGAGAGGCTTCAACTTCTTGAGACGGAGGCGTCGGTTCAGCCGCTTCGGGAATGGGCCGCTGATCTTGCGACTCGCGGAACGCAGTCGTTCCCTTCTTTGACCCAGCCGAGGGGGCGTGGAGTTCAAGATTCTTCTCATTCATGAAGCACCTGGTCCCATGACGAACGCCGACAGTCCTCGCCCGGGATCCGGGTTCATATCGGTCGACAACAACGTTTAGACAGCGGCCATGGTGTCGCGCACCCGAGCGGAAATGAGACTCCACACAGGAGTCCTGAGCTGGAACATAGTGCCGTGGTACTTGGGGGCCGCGAGTGTGAAGCCTTCGAAGGACGAAGTTGCGTCAGGGGTCGCCGAGCTACGGCATCTCTCGCGGTATCTGCCCAAGGTCGAGGTTGTCATCACGGGAGGGCGCTACGCCCAAAACGTCTCGCACATCGCCGCATTTACGAGCAACGAGTTGACCGTAATCCCCACGTGGCACCCGTCTCCACCGGCAGCCCGGCAAGCGTGATGAGTTTCGTAGGGGGACCGGAGCGCGCTCATTTCGTCGCGTTTGGATGATGAGTGTGGACCTGTTCGATGAACACGTCCCGCCCGTCAACGTAGAACCAGATTCGAGCGTCGCCTTGGACGGTGGGCTTATGCTGCCAGCGGTCTAGGCTCTTGCCTCCGCGCTCGACGCATTGCAACTCACCGCGGAGCGGGTAGTTCGTCGGCGTTCTCTCGACGGGCGACCTCGTAAGGAAATCCCACGCGTCTGCCATCGGGTTGCGGATAGTCGCCACCAGGTCGCGCCATCCCTTGCGCGCGCCGGCCGAAGCAAATCGAATCGTGTACTCGGTCTTCTTGGTGGGCCGCGCGACTAGATCGTCATTCGCCACGGTCAGGGACGCTCGACCCGCTCAGCGTCGTCCAGCCACTCGACTTGGTGGCCTGAGAGTCCAGCAGCGATCGCGGTTGCGGTCTCACGCCAGGAGGTCAGTTCGGCGATGGCGAGGTGGGGCTGGCCTGTGGCGAACGATGCTCGGGCGGCGTCGACCAGAGCCTGCGCGCAGCTTGCTCGATCCTCCGGTGACAACGCCAGCATCCAGGGGAACCGGTTAGCCATTCGTGATGCGAGGGTGCCCTCCTCATCGAGGGTGACCGTGATGAGGTCGGCTGCGAATTGCAGGAGTGTCGCGCGGGCGTCTGCTTCGCGCTGAGACATCAGCACCAGTGGCTCACCGTCGCGGCGAGTGATCTGGACCGTGTGGTCCTCGGCCTCGGCGAACACGTCGGCCGAGTGCTTGCTGAGGTCAGATGAGCGCCGGGTCGCAGTTCGGGATTCGTTGATCAACGTCATTCGACGATTCTATTCGGAATGTATTCGGAAGTCCATGCCCGGTGTCAAGGCACGGTCGAGCGTTGGTTAGCGGGTGATCGTCGTCCCCCTCAGCCAGCGACTTGTCCGCCGTTCCTTCATCGCGCAGGCTGCCAAAGTCGAGCCGCTGCGGGATGTTGCACGTGCGGCCAACGCGATCAAGGATCGCGTGAGGTGGTCAGACAAGCTCCGCGCAGACCATCGTCTTATCGCTGCCCTGGAGAAGTTGATGCAGCAGATGGGGCCGGCCGGTGCCAAGGTCCCCAGTCCAGCGCGTCGCGAAGGTGGTGCCGTTCATCGGCATCCTCATTAGCGCCGGAGTGAACTCCGCGATTCTGGCCAACGTCGCCGCCGACTCCCAGCGGTACTGCCAAACCCGATTCCTGAGCGAGAAGTCAGGCTTACGATTCCAGTGAGACTGAGAAAGCCTGGCGGGCGCCCCGCTCGCGCTATCCGTAGAAGTTCTTAGCCTCTCGCAGTAGATCTAGAGCCTGTTGCTTTTTGAGGGACCGCATCGACACGATCGCCACCTCGGCCCCCGGGTCTGGACAAACTGCGACCCGGCGAGCAAACTCGCGATGTGATGGAAAACGCTGAACGCGAGGCCGACGCCTCCAATCCCGCCAAACGCTGGAGCGTCTTACCCGAGCAGGTGCCGTTGGAGGAGCAGGTTATCTCGATGCCGACATCGGATTCGCCTGATGTGGACGGCGGGCGAAACCCCGACCATGAATGGCTGATCCGCGGCCTCTGAACTCGCCAGCCTGAATCGAGGCAGGAACTGCATCACTATCTCACTGGAATCGTAAGCCTGCGAGAAGTACGGATTGCCACTCCCGGCCGCACTCGCTTCCCGTATCGACGAAGACCCGCTGGATGACGCCGGGTAAATGCACGCACGGCCATCGGGCACAGCACGTCAATCCTCAACATTTCCGTTGGATTGCCTGTCAAGGCCGCCATCCCGGACGCTCTGGAACGTCCAACGTTTAGACGAGCGCGGAGCCGTCGTCGAAGCTGAGCTTCAGCCCGGCACGGAAGTCAGCAAACGTGCCCCGGTCCACGTCGTCCATCGAAGTGCGCGATCCCAGCATGAAACACCACCGCTCGACGACGGCCGCTAGTTGGTCCGAGGAGAGACCGGGGATTATCCGAGCTAGTTCCTCGGCCCGAAGGATGCGGGCTGCATCGTCCATGCTGTCGCTGGGCGTTTCGTAGTCGAAGCTCACGCGCTCAGATTACCTACAACGACGTCAGTCGGGTGGAAGTCACGACGTGCATTTGCGTCGAGGGCCCCCTCTTCCGCGAAAAAACGACCCAACGGTCGGATAAAACAGCTGAGTACCTCAGTGGCTGCCGTTCGATTCAGCAGGGCTGAGTAGTTCGCGCACAGTCTCAACTTCGATGAGTGGAGTCGCAAGTAGCCTGAGAACTGACACACCGTGTCAGATCTCGCCCCAGATGAGATTTCACGGCCCATATGAGACCGACAAGGGCTTGAGGTCGCTCTCGGCTAGACGAAAGAATCTTCTCAACCAAGATGAGATTTATTGAGAGCGCCCTGTCTCCCGCCCCGGGCGGGCTGCAACAGCATGGGTTATGAGATGCCTGCGTTAAGAGACAGTTGCCTGGCCAAGATCGCCCGTAAGCCGAACCACGAGCGGGCACTTGCAGGAACTATTGCCAGGTCGTGCGAATCAGTGCTCCCGTGACGGTCGGCAGTGGCATGCTCAACACATGAGTTCTGCGCCTTCGAAGCGATCCATCCGCGCCCAGATCCGCCGCGCAGTGGACCCCGATGGAAAATTGCTGCCCCTCCTGGACGCTCTTGGAGAGAGCCCGGCGCCGCCCAGCTGGATGGCCGCTGTGAGTAGCGACCTGGACGCGCAGTGGGAGGCTTTGGCCGCGCACGGTGTGGGGATGGAGGAATTGATGCAGAAGATTGAGGATGCGCTGACTGACCTCGTCCCGCGAGGCTGGGCAGTATTCAATATGCAATCTGAGGTTGTTGCGCGGGCGGTCGGACTGGTCAAGACTGACCGCGGTGGCGAAGCTGACGAGTTGTTGGCTGACCAGTGGGAGACCAGCACTTACCGCACGAAGAGGGTCTGCGACCGTGTGTCTTCGATGGGGGCCGCAGAAACCACGTACAACGCGATGTTCCTTCAGAGGGCCCGACTTCTCCGTCAGGCACGCAGCCAACACGAGCGTGGCGAGTATGCCGCGTCCATTCAAATGGTGCATTCTCAAATAGAGGGAATTGCTACCGATGTGACTGCCAACAAGAAGTTCTTCTCCAGTAGCAAAAGCCGACAGGCAGACGTCGTGGATCCGATGCAGTTGGTCAGCATCGAGGCGTCCCTGGCAGCTTTGCGTCTTCCTTATGTGGAAGGCGTTGAGCAAACTCAGACCACGGGCAGCATCTCTCGCCATGGCGTCGCCCATGGCCGGGAACTGGCTTACGATAACCGGGAAGTGTCCGCCAAAGCGTGGTCACTGCTCGACGCAATCGTGGAATGGGCTCTTCCGCTCGCCAGGCGAGAGGCGGACCGACGCCGAGCAGAACGCCAGGCCACCACAGCTGGGAGCGCCGATGTTGACGAGCACGGACGCCGAACCGACGACCGCGGGTTTCGGGAAACTCGAGATGCGCTCCGCCTGCTCGCTAATTCTTCGATCGGCTGGTGGAGCCGGAGCGGCGCGTTCCGAAGCGACCTAATTGGCGCTGTTTACACGCGGGAAGACTTCACCAAACGAGGACTGCCCGCAGACCACGGCTTAGAGATGCGTGTCAGCGTGGACGGGCAATGCGTTTGGCTTTGGCGTTCCACCATCTCTGGCTGGGTCCTCGGCATCGCTGTCGCGGCGGAGGGCGGCAACTTTCGCGAATGGTTATACGCAGGATCAGGAATCCCCACGCTGTCTCCTCTCGACGACGAAGGCACCTGGGGCGAGGTGTCCGGGACGCCGCGCGATTGGACGGAATGAGGCAACCGACAACAGCCGAGCTTCGTCCCTAGACGAACGTCTTACGGGCGGGGGCGGAAGAGCTTGCCGATCGCGTGATCAGAGCTTTGGCTGCGACCGAGCCAATCAGGCCTCTTCCACCGTTTGATGACACATTAGGCTCGGTCTTGTGCCCTCACTGATCGAGATTGCTCAGCGCCTGGACCGTGTCGAAAGCATCTTGGCCATACAGCGGCTCTCCGCCGATTACTGTCGAGGAGCCGACCGACGGGACCTTGACGTCTTCCTTTCTGTCTGGAGTCCTGCTGCAGTCTGGAAAGTGAGCGAAGACCTAGAGTTCACTGGTCGAGAGCAAATTGCCGCTGCGATCGGCGAACAATGGCGCTTCTTGAGTCGCGCCTTTCATTGGACGTCAAATGCCGCGATTGACCTCAGTGGTGAAATTGGATCCGGGAGGTTCGACGTCGACGGGGAAGTTCAACTCCTGGACGGCTCATGGTTTGCCATTGCCGGGGAGTACCTGGATTCCTACGTTCGTGTCGACGACAAATGGCTCATATCGAGCAGAACCGCCCTCATCTACTCTCAACGGCCGGTGCTCGAAGCTGAGCGCATCTCTCCCTAGAAATCGATGTTGCCTTCAAGCGCGATTGGAACCCTAAACGGTGCGCGCTTCGATAGGAATTTCCTCGACATGGGGAGGCTTCGCGGCTTTTGTGATGATCGCGGCCGTGATCGAACCCAGGACGATGAGGGTTCCTACTGCCTGTGTCGGGGTGAGGACCTCTCCGGCGATGACCCACCCGATGAGTATGGCCACGACGGGGCTGAGCAAACCGAGGAAGGCTGTGGTGCTTGCCGGAAGTCGTGCCATGCCGCGAAACCACATGACGTAGGCGAATGCAGTGCCCGCGACAGAAAGATAGGTGTAGCCCATGAGGTTTACCGGAGTGAGCGGGGTAGTGGGGAGACCTTCGAGGACGAGCATGATGATCAGAAGGGTGAGTCCTCCCGTGATTAGCTGCCATGCGGTTGTGGTCAGCGGAGGTGCAGGCTGTCCCCACTTCTTGGAGAGCACGATTCCGGATGCCATGGAGAGGGTGCCTGCGAGAGCTGCCAGGATGCCGATGGCGTCGAGGCGTGCTTGCGTCTGTAGCACGATGAGGCAGACGCCGAACACTCCGGTCGCGCCGGCTATGACCGAGCGCGCGGTCAGTCTTTCGTGGAGAACGCGGCTTGCCAGGATTGCGACTACGAGAGGCTGAATCCCACCGATGATGGCTGCCACACCGCCTGGGAGCCGGTAGGCCGCGATGAAGAGCAACGCAAAGAACGCTCCGATATTGAGGACGCCGAGGACCCAAGACTTCCACCACCATTGGCCCTGAGGCAGTCGTCGGGACAACACCAGGAGCAGGACGCCTGCGGGAAGCGCACGCAGGGTTGCCGCGAGCAACGGCCGATCCTCCGGGAGGTACAACGTGGTCGTCAAGTATGTGGTTCCCCACAGCGCAGGGGCCATTGCTGTGGTCACCAGACGAAGAACTCGATTGCTAAGCACTTAGCTATAATACCTAAGTGCTTAGCAATTGCTAGTCTGGAGGCATGGCAGACCAGTTGGATCGCATCCTCCAGCAGTGGCATGTGGAGAAGCCCGAGCTTGATGTCTCACCGATGGCCGTGATCGGCCGGTTGAGTAGGGCTGCGATGGCCGTGGAGTCTCGCCTAGCTGCCACATTCGCTCGGCACGGTCTGGACGCGCCCTCCTTCGACGTGCTCGCCACGTTGCTGCGAAGCGGTGCGCCATATCGGATCGCCCCGGTGAAACTGGCACGGGAAGCCATGATTTCGACCAGCGCAGTAGCGCAGCGACTGAACAAGTTGGAAAGTCGCGGATTGGTCAAACGCGAGGCGAACCCCGGCGACGGCCGCGGAACGCTCGTCGCGCTCACCGATGCCGGACGAGAACTAATCGAGACAACGTTGCCTGACCACCTTGAAACCGAGCATGCCATCATCGCCACACTCAGCGTCGAGGAGCAGGCGAATCTCGCGATGTTCCTTCAACGCATCACGGAAAGCTCCAGATAACCGCGTCCCCACTCTCGCGCTTTCCGCAAGCCGGACCTTCAACGGCTTGCTGGTCGGGGCTCAGGCAGATCAACTCCCGCCTTGAGGCTCGATGCCCGTATACCCCGCCGGATGAAGATGCCCGAAAGGGTGCCTCACCTGCAA
>NZ_JBEPNA010000017.1:0-57328 GCF_040546025.1 Marisediminicola sp. UYEF4
GCCCCCCCCCGCCCCCCGCCGCCCCCCCCCGCCCCCCCCGCCTCCGCTTCAGTGTTTCCCCGCTTCGGGGCCTTCTCCTTCTCGGGCGCATCGGCCCTTCGCCCCGCGAGCTCGGCGCCGTCCGGTCCTACTCCGCGTTTCACCTCCACCAGCTCTTCTCGCCGTTTCACCTCCACCGGCTCTTCTCCCCCGCTCTTCGTCTCCTGCTGTTCTTCTCCTCCACAGGCACCTCTCCTCACCGCCCCCTGTGGACAAATACTTATCCCCATCAGGCGTTTCCTCTTTCGAAAGTTTGTTCGAAGTGGGAGAATTGTGGCATGGAACAGCTCCCGAACACGCTCCGCGAGACCGCCGACACGGTCGCCGCGCTCGGGGCGTCCGCGGGGGAGTTCACCGCGCTGGACAACGTGTCGCTGTTCGCCGCGCAACGCTCGGTCACCTCGTTGCGCCGGGCGGCGGATACCTATGCGGCGTGGATCGCGGCGGCGATCGCGAAGCACTCCGACCGGGCCCTGGGCCATGCGGGGATGGCGATCAGTGCCGGGTTCGTCAGTGCGGAGGCGTTGATCCAGTCGATCTCCGGCAGCACCCGGGCCGAGGCCGCGAAACTGGTCCAGGTCGGCACGATGCTCGCCGAGACCGAAGCCGCCGCAGCGTTCGCGGAGACTGCAGCGTTCGCGGAGGCGAACCCCGACTGGGACGGGACCGGTCCCGCCGGAATCGATCCCGGCGCGCCTGCCGGTCACGGCTCCGACCCCGCTGGCCACGACCCTGCCGCGGCCGACCCGGGCACGCCGGGCACGCCGGGCACGCCGGGCAACCCCGGCAACCCCGGGCGTCTGCCTCCGGGGATGCCGGTGTGGCAGGCGCCGATCGCCCGCGCGGTCGCCGCCGGTGTCCTCTCCGTCGACGGCGCCGAGGCGATCCGCCGCGGGTTGGGCGGGATCGATGACGCGGTCACCGTCGAGCAGCTCACCGCCGCCGCGGAACACCTCATCACCGCCGTGAACCCCGGCACCGCCGGCGCCGGCCGCGTCCTGGGTGCGGACGAAGTGCAGCGTCTGGCCCGTAGGCTGCGGGACGAGCTCGACACCGACGGGATCCGCCGGCGGGAGAAGGAACAGTACGACCTGCGTGCGGTGCGCAAATGGCGCACCGCCGACGGCATGCACCACGGCATCTGGCGCCTGCACCCCGAGGACGGTGCCCTGCTCGATGCCGCGTTCTCCACGATCCTGTCCCCCAGGCGTGGCGGTCCCCGCTTCGTCGACGAGGAAGAACAAGCCAAAGCCCAGAAACTGGTCGAGGACCCCCGCACGGACGAGCAGATCCTCGCCGACGCCCTGATCGGCATGATCCGCCTCGCCACCGACGCCGACCCCGGCACCATGTTCGGCTCCCGCCGCCCCGCCGTCCGCGTCATCATCACCAAGAAAGACCTCCACACGAGCACCTCGCCGACAGGCGCCAGACCCGGCACTGCAGGCGGCCCCGGCACCGGAGTCGCCACCTTCACTACCACCCCGAGCACGCCCGGCGATGCCACCTCCACCGCCACCTCCAACGCCAACCCTGTCGCCGTTCCGCTCGGAGACCTCGGCCACCACACACTCCCGCTCCTGACCCCGCCACTCCTGCCACCTGTGCTGCCCTTGCAACCGCTGCTGCCGCTGCTTCCCGGGATCAGTGCCGATCAGGGGTGGATCGAGGGCACCCTCGACCCGGTCTCGATCGAGACCATCGGGCGCAACCTCTGCGACACCGGACACATCCCCGTCCTGTTCGACGACGACGGCCAATGCCTCAACGTCGGCCACACCCAGCGCCACTTCACCGCCCGACAACGCATCGCCCTCGCCCTGCGCGACGGAGGCTGCATGTTCCCCTCCTGCGACAGACCACCCTCCTGGTGCGAAGCACACCACGTCCGACACTGGGAACGAGACAACGGACCCACCGATATCGACAACGGCATCCTCCTCTGCCGAAGACACCACCTCCTCCTCCACGACAACCACTGGGAAATCATCAACATCAACAACAGCTACTGGCTCCAACCACCAAAAAACATCGACCCCACCCAAACCCTCATCCTGCTCCCCAGCAGAACACCCACCATCGCCGCGATCACCAAAGGGAGTGCCAAATGATTGGGAACACGAGCAGCGCAGGCACTCCGTGTAGGCGGGCGACGAGGCCGCTCTCCGGCTCGCGGTCACCGCGGCCCTCAGACCCGCAGCGGAGGCCGCCCTCAGCTCTGCAGCCATGGTGGCTCTTCAGCCACGCATCGCGTTGCTCCCGCATGTGCGCCGATGAGCCTCGGCACTCAAGCCTCCGAATACGGTCCCCGTGCGGCATGCCGTGAGTGCCACGCGAGCCCCGCATGGGATCCGACCCCTGCCCGGGTGGCACTCCGCTAACCCGCCGCTCTCTCGGTTCCCGGGCACCCGACCGCTCGCCGGCGAAGGCGGGGATACCGCCGGAACCTCGTAGTCCGGGGGCAGGACTTGGAGACTGGAGACTGGAGACTGGAGGCTGGAGGCTGGAGGCTGGAGGCTGGAGGCTGGAGGCTGGAGGCTGGAGGCTGGAGGCTGCTACCTGCTGCCTGCTACCCGCTGCCGGCGCACTGTCAGCGGGGCCCCGCATACCTTCTCGGTCAGAGTTCGTTGTGCGTGAAGTACCCCGCGAGCAACGTCGCGGCCACCGGCATCGCCCGCAGCTGGTCCGGAGTAGCAGCGAGTGGGTCGATGTCGAGGATCGCGAGATCGGCCACGTTGCCGCGCGTTACGGTCTGCACCCCGTTGGTCGACGCCGCGATGGCCTGCGCGATCGTGATTCGTTGCTCCGGATGCCACGGCTCCCGGCCGTCCCTCGTTCGACCCACGGCCGCCGCGATCGTCACCCAGGGGTCGAGCGGCGCGACCGGAGCGTCGGAGCCGAGGATCAGTTCCGCACCGGCATCCAGCAGGCTGCGCAGGGCAAAGGCGCGATCGGTGCGTCCCGACCAGTACCGGTCGGCGATGTCGCGGTCGTCCATGGCGTGCTCCGGCTGCACGCTCGCGGCGACACCGAGCTCCGCGAAGCGCGCATAGTCGACCTCGCGGACCAGTTGGGCATGCTCGATGCGTCCGCGGCAGCCCGCCGCCGCGAACGAGTCGAGTGCGAGCCGGTTCGCCTCGTCCCCGATCGCGTGAACCGCCGGGGTGAACCCCGCGCGCGATGCCTTGCGCATCAGCGCAACGAGTTCGGCGGTGGGCAGATTGAGCTGCCCGCTCGCATCCGACCCCACGAGCCCCTCGTAGGGCTCGCCGCAGAACGCGGTTCGGGTGTTGAGCGACCCGTCGGTGATGATCTTGAACGGGCCAACGCTCAGCAGACCGTCCGTGCCCTCGATCACCTGCCCCGTGCGCAGTCCGGCCTCGATGGCCGAGTCGAGCCACGGGGTGTAGACGCCCGTCGCGATTCGCAGGCCCCGGAATCCCGCGGCGAATCGTCTCGTCCAGTCCTGCACCGTGTCGGCCATCTCGAGATCGACGACACCGACGACACCGCGCCGCGCGACGTCTGTCGCGGTCGCCGCCACCCACTCGTCAAGCACGTCTGCAGGAACCGTCTGCGCCTCGGTGGTGACCTTGAACGCGTCGTCCTCGCGAAGAATGCCGGTCGGATGCCCCGCCATGCCGAACGCCGCGAGCGCGGCACTGTTGAGCCAGGTGCAGTGCAGGTCGCCGCTCAGGATGACCACCGGAATGTCGCCGACGACGGCGTCGAGGTCGTGCTTGGCCGGTGGCGTCGCCCACATGCCGTCGCGGAAGCCGAAGCCGATGAGCGGCAGCCCTTCCGCCGGCCGCTCGGCTGCGGCCATCATCGCCGCCGCGTCGGTGGCCGAGCTTGCCCCGGTGAGGTCGACACGTCGACGCGTCAGGGCGGTCTGGGTGAGGTGAACATGCCCGTCCCAGAGACCCGGCATGACGAAGCGGCCGTCGAGGTCGATCGTTGCGGTACCCGTCAATCCCGTTCCGATGGCGGTTATCACGCCGTGCTTGAGCAGGACGTCGACGGGCGCGCTGCCCGCGTGAACCTGGCCAGTCCCGCCGACGATGCGGGCGCCCTTCAGCAGCAGGCTCATGCGCCGTGCACGAATCGCATCTCGCGGGCGAGGGCCGGCTGGGCGTACTGGTCGCCGTGCTCGAGTTGCTCGACGATACGGGCGACGACCTCACCGGGCTTGTTCTGGCTTAGCTTGAGTCGGGCGTCGAACCTCGTGACGACGAGCCGAACGCCGACCGTGCCGCGGGCGATGCGGCGCGCCTGACCCTCGTCGATGTCGAGGCTCATCGGCTCGGCCAGCGGCGCCTCGAAGTGGTCGACAAGCTCGCCGAGCACGCGAAAATTCTCCTCATCGCTGAGGATCTCGGGGGTGCCATAGAGGTGCGCGGTCACGTGGTTCCAGGTCGGCACAAAGTCATCGGATGCATACCAGCTCGGCGAAATGTATCCGTGCGGCCCCTGGATGATCACGAGCACCTCGTGCGAACCGAGCTCGTGCAGTTGCTCGTCAGGGCGGCCGACATGGCTCACGATTCTGATCTGGTCGGTGTGCTCTTCAAGGATCACCGGGTAGTGCGATGCGACGAGGCCCGTGCTGGTGTTGGAAACGATCGTGGCCCATGGGTTCTCACGGATGAGTCGGCGGACCTCGTCAGGATCATCGAGAACGTAGTGGGGAGTGTGGCGCATCAGATAATCCTCTCTCACCGAGACGTCACTCGCGACAGGCGCGCTCGCAGTGCCGCCCGGTCAGGTCTGATCGTTTGGGCACCAGTAGAGCTTGCGCCCCGCGGCCATCTCGACGGCGACGGGGGTTCCGCACACCCGGCACGGGAGGCCCGCGCGGTGGTAGACCCAGTGCCGGTCGTCACGGTGAGCGAGTGCCGCCGCCTTCTGCTTTGCGCCGAGCCCGTCCATGGTCATCATCTGCCCATGCTGAACCCCGAGCTTCAACAGCTTCGACCAATCCCGCCACAGCGCCCGCACCGTCTCTTCAGGCACGTCTCGGCCAGGCGTATGGGGGTTCAGGCGGGCCCGGAACAGCAGCTCCGCGCGGTACACGTTGCCGATCCCGCTCACGACGGACTGGTCCATCAGCAGGAGCCCGATCGGCGTCGGCTTCTTGCGGACGACCGCGACGAAGCGGTCCTCGCTGCGCTTGCCAGGATCAACGAGCGGATCGGGGCCGAGCCGGGCGATGACGGCCTGGACCTCTTCCGGGCTCAGGACCTCGCACGCGGTCGGACCGCGCAGGTCCGCGACAGTGTCGTGAGTGAGCAGCCGCACCCGCACGGCCCCGACAGGCCCAGGCGGAAAGGTGTCGGCTGTGGCCCCGAGCTTCTCCTGCTCCGCCATGCGCAGGCGGGCGACACGGGGTGCGCCGATGCTGTGGAGCGAGTCCTCCCCCGCGGCGTCGACCGGGCCGCTGCGCTCGGCTGCACCGCTGTGCTCCCCTGCGCCGCTGCGCTCGGCTGCACCGCTGCGCTCCCCTGCACCACCCTGCTCCGGCGTGCCCTTCTGGTTCGTCTGGCCCATGCGCCCGTTCGCCGCGAGCACTGTCGCGTCGGCGGTGATGTCACCCGCGAAGTCCCAGGCGCCGTACATGCCGAGGTGCACCCGCAGCCACCGCCCGTGGTCGAACTCGAGGAACATCTGCTTGCCGACCGCCCGGGCATCCGTCATCACGTGCCCGTCGATCTCCGCCGCACCCGCAGCGAACCTGCCCTGCGGCGACGACGCCGATACCCGATTGCCCACGAAGTGGAGCCGGAATTGCCGGGCGATGCGGTGGACGGAATGGCCTTCGGGCATCTGGCTAGACGGTTCCGGACTCGAGCGTCGCGGCGGGCGAATCGATTCGGTGCCCCGCGATGAGCCCGGTGCGCTCATACTCGGCGAGCTGCGCGATCCGGCGCGCGTGGCGCTCCTCGTTCGTGTAGGGCTGTCCGATGAACGCGTCGATGAACGCCTTCGCCTCGTCCACGGTGTGCTGGCGGGCACCGATCGAGATCACGTTCGCGTCGTTGTGCTCGCGTGCGAGCCGCGCGGTCGCGTCGCTCCAGACGAGTGCGGCGCGGGCGCCGGTGACCTTGTTCGCCGCGATCTGCTCGCCATTGCCCGATCCACCGAAAACGACACCGAGGGCCGGTATCCCGGCCGACTGCTCCGCGACGACGGCGAGCGCGGCATTGATGCAGAAGCTCGGATAGTCGTCGAGCGGGTCGTAGCTCTCCGGACCGTGGTTGATCACCTCGTGCCCGGCACCGCGGAGGTGCGCCTGGAGGTCACGACTGAAATCGAGCCCGGCATGGTCGGTGGCGATATGGATTCGCATGACCCAAAGTCTAGGAGCAGTCAGGCGAGGTAGATCTTCCTCAGCGTCTCCGAGACCGTCCACACGGTTCGCTTGCCGGCATCGAAGCGGCCGACCGACCCCGGCGCGAGCTCAACGGCTGCCGAGCCGTCCGCGAACTCGACCCGCCCGGCGCCGGCGACGACGACGAATAGCTCATCCACCTCGACATCCGACATCGCACCCGGCGACATCTCCCATACCCCGTATTCCCGCCCGGCGAAGCTGCCGAGCACGACCGAGCCGGTGGTCGGCTGGCCGGAGACCACCTGCTCCGGGGGGACCGGCTCGTGGGACAGCTCGACGGCAAGCGCCTCGGCGTGATCCATCATCAGTCGAATTCGGGGACCCGGGTGCGGGAGCGCTTCAGCTCGAAGAAGCCGTCGTAGGAGGCCGCGGCGACGACGCCGTCCCAGAGCACGAGTGCCTGCTCACCCTTGGGGGCCGGCGACATAACGGGTCCGAAGAACGCGACACCGTTCACGGCGATCACGGGGGTGCCGACATCCTGCCCCACCCTGCCGATGCCCTCGAAGTGCGACGCGCGCATCTGCACGTCGTGCTCGTCGGTGTCGGCGAAGCGGGCGAGTTCGGCGGGAAGGCCGGCCGCCTCGAGGGCTCCCGGGATCACCGAATCCGGATCCGCGTCGCCCTGCAGGTGGATGCGGGTGCCCAGCGCGTCGTAGAGCGCCTTCACGGCCTCCTGGCCGTGGATCCCCTTCGCCGCCGCGACGAGCCTCGTGTACTTGAGTGCCCTCGGGAGGAAGGCGCGGTGGGACTCGTCGAGGTCGTCGTTGTCCTCGTTGAGCACCGCCAGGCTCATGATGTTCCAGGTGACGGCGATGTCGCGGTGCTTGGCCACCTCGTCCACCCAGCGTGAGGTCATCCACGCCCACGGGCAGGAGGGGTCGAACCAGAATTCGACGGAAACGGTGTCGGGAGCGGCAGCAGGCACAGAAGTCACTGCGCGATCCTATCCGCGTCGTGCCGCCTGATTGCTGAGCGCGGTTCTAGACTTGTACCGTGCCGCCCACCAATGACGACAACCGCGCTCACGCATCCCTTCTCTGGGAGAACGTGTCGGAACTCTGGTCGGGCACAGCCTCCGACCTCGACGAACTCACCGCACGATTCGCGGAGGTCTACCCCGCACTGCGCGACCTGTTCACCGAGATCTACGGCGAGCGCGACGACTGCGACGAGCAACTCGACCTCCTCGTGCAGCAGATGGCCGATTCCTGGCAGGACCGGGCGCCGGAGCTCAAGGAGCACGACGCGCGCCGGGAGGCGAACCCCGACTGGTTCCAGTCCGGCGACATGCTCGGCGGCGTCTGCTACGTCGACCGGTACGCGGGCGACCTCGACGGGGTGCGCGCGAAGATCCCGTACTTCCAAGAACTCGGCCTGACCTACTTGCACCTCATGCCGCTGTTCCTCGCTCCCGAGCGCAATTCCGACGGCGGCTACGCGGTCTCCAGCTACCGGGATGTCACTCCGGCACTCGGCGACATGGACCAGCTCCGCGCGCTCGCGGCCGACCTCCGGGCCGCGGGGATCTCGCTCGTCGTCGACTTCATCTTCAACCACACCTCGAACGAGCACGAGTGGGCCAGACGCGCCATCGCGGGCGACGACGGCTTCGCGGACTACTACTGGATGTTCCCGGACCGGAAGATGCCCGACGCGTACGAGCAGACGGTGCGGGAAATCTTCCCCGACGACCACCCCGGCTCGTTCGTGCAGCTCGAGGACGGGCGCTGGGTATGGGCGACATTCCACTCCTTTCAGTGGGATCTGAACTACTCCAACCCCGCGGTGTTCCGCGCGATGGCCGGAGAGATGCTGTTCCTCGCCAACGTCGGAATCGACATTCTGCGCATGGACGCCGTCGCCTTCATTTGGAAGCAGCTCGGCACGGTGTGCGAGTCGCTCCCCCAGGCGCACACCCTCATCAAGGCCTTCAACGCCGTCTGCCGCATCGCGGCTCCGTCGCTGCTGTTCAAGTCCGAGGCGATCGTGCACCCCGACGAGGTGGTGCAGTACATCGATCCGGCCGAGTGCCAACTCTCGTACAACCCGTTGCAGATGGCGCTGATCTGGGAGTCGCTCGCGACGCGCAGTGTTGGGCTGCTCTCCCAGGCGCTCGACCGACGGCACAACCTGCCGGCCGGCACCGCATGGATCAACTACGTGCGCAGCCACGACGACATCGGCTGGACGTTCTCCGATGAGGATGCCGCGGAGCTCGGCATCAACGGCACGGAGCACCGGCGCTTCCTCAATGCCTTCTACGTGAACCGGTTCGAGGGCAGCTTCGCCCGCGGGGTGCCATTCCAGGACAACCCGCGCACGGGCGACTGCCGCATCTCCGGCACCACGGCGTCACTCGTCGGGCTCGAGCAGCACGCGGCCGGCGCGATCAGCCGCATCCACCTCGCCCACTCCGTCGTGCTGAGCACCGGCGGGATCCCCCTCATCTATCTGGGCGATGAGGTCGGCCAGCTGAACGACTACAGCTACACCGACGACCCCGACCATGCCGCCGACAGCCGCTGGGTGAACCGCCCGCCGTACCCCGTCGACCGTTACGTCGAGCGCGATGATCCGCGAACCGATTCCGGCATGATCTACGCGGGCCTGCGCCGTCTCATCGACGTGCGTCGCGAGACGCCCGAGCTCGCAGGCGGTCACCTGATCGGCTTCGAAACGAACAACCCGCACGTTCTGGGCTACCAGCGGCCGGGCGACGGCACGACGGTGGTCGTCCTGGCGAACTTCGCCGACACTGACGAACTCGTCTCGGCCGCGACGCTGTCGGGTTTCGTGCCGAGCGCGCACGAGCTCACCCGCGGCGAGGACGTCTCTCTCGCCGGCGGTCTGCGACTGCGTCCACACGAATTCGCATGGCTGAGAACTGCGGAGGTAGACCCAGCGAATTAGCGGCGCAAGGGACTGGCCTTGTCCGGCACCGAGTAGGAGACTTTAACCCCGATGGATTCCGGTTTCTCTGGAGGTGTCTCATGGCAGCGATCAGTTCTCTCTCCCCCGACGTGATGCCCGTGCTGTCACGCGGCAAGCACCGCAGCCCCAAGCGCGGAGCATGCTTCATGGAGTTCGCATCGTTTTTGGCGGGCGAGCGGTGGAGCGATCACCCCGCGTGCACTCATCCCGCACTCGCTTCTCTCGCCCGGCTGGTGAACGACTGGACGACCGATGCGAGCCGCTCGCGCCTCGGCGAGATGATCCCCTCGGTCATCGGGCTTGTCGGCGATGACGAGCGAGTCGAACTCGTAGTCGCCGTGCGCGCAGCATCCGCGGCTCTTCCCGTGGCGAGCGAAGCGCGGCAGCGTGCCCTCGCCGTCGGGCTCATCCGCTGTGAGGCGAGGCTCGCCGAGGTCGACCCGGACGGGGCAGCCGATGTGAACCTGATCGTCCGTGCCGCGCTCAACCAGGCGCCTCTCGCCGAACTGTGGGCGACCCAGCAACTCGCGTCGCTGATGACGCGCCAGCCGAAGACTTTCGCCCCGATGTACGACGCCATCGTCAACGTTGCGGTCGCGGGAATCGGTGAGGCGTGCATCGACGACCCGGACACGCGGCTGCGCAAGCTGCTGCAGACGGCGATCGACGATTGCGACCGGTTGCTGCGCACGCCGGAACGGTCACGGCAGAACAGGGTGTCGCTCACCCCGGCCTGACCTCGTTCGAGTGACGGATAGGGTGGGTTCGTCGGTCACGAGCCGACCCGCCGTCACGAAGGAGCAGTTGTGCCAGGAGAAAACCTCACCAGGGTCGAAGCGCAAGAGCGGAAGGCCACGGTGTCGGTCGAGAACTACGACGTCACGCTCGACCTCACCACCGACAGCGAGACCTTCCGCAGCACCACCGTGGTGCGTTTCTCCGCGAGCGCCGGTGCGTCGACCTTCATCGACCACCTCACCCGCACGGTGCATTCGGTTCACCTCAACGGGCGCGAGCTGGACCCGGCCGTGGTGAACGACGGCGTGCGCATCCAGCTGCACGACCTCGCCGACCTCAACGTGCTCACCGTCGTCGCTGACGCCGAGTTCACCAACACCGGCGAGGGACTGCACCGCTTCGTCGACCCCGTCGACGACGAGGTGTATCTCTACTCGCAGTTCGAGGTGCCCGACTCCCGCCGCGTCTTCGCCGTGTTCGAGCAGCCCGACCTCAAGGCGACCTTCACCTTCACGATCACCGCTCCGGCCGTGTGGGCCGTGGTCAGCAACTCACCCACCCCTGAGCCCGAGCCCGTTGAGGGCACGACGAGTGCGACATGGCGGTTCGCCCCCACCCCGGTGCTCTCCAGTTACGTCACCGCCATCGTCGCCGGCCCGTACCAGGAAACCCGTTCGACCCTCACCTCGAGCGACGGCCGGGTGATCCCGCTCGGCATCTTCGCCCGCAAGTCGCTCAGCCAGTACCTGGACGCCGACTACATCTTCGCCAAGACCCGGGAGGGCTTCGCCTACTTCGAGGACAAGTTCGACTACGCGTACCCGTTCGAGAAGTACGACCAGCTGTTCGTGCCGGAGTTCAACGCCGGCGCCATGGAGAACGCTGGCGCGGTGACCTTCACCGAGACCTACGTGTTCCGCGGCAAGGTGACCGACGCGGTGCGCGAGCGCCGTGTCGTCACGATCCTGCACGAGCTCGCCCACATGTGGTTCGGCGACCTCGTCACCATGAAGTGGTGGAACGACCTGTGGCTCAACGAGTCCTTCGCCGAGTGGGCCTCCACGATCGCCACCGCCGAGGCGACCGAGTGGACTGAGGCCTGGACCACCTTCCAGGCGATGGAGAAAAGCTGGGCGTACAAGCAGGACCAGCTGCCCTCCACGCATCCGGTGTTTGCGACGATCAACGATCTCGAAGACGTGCAGGTCAACTTCGACGGCATCACCTACGCGAAGGGCGGCTCCGTTCTCAAGCAGCTCGTCGCCTGGGTCGGCATCGACGCCTTCTACGCCGGGGTGGCGGCGTACTTCAAGAAGCACGCCTACGGCAACACCGAACTCGGCGACCTGTTCACCGAGCTTGAGGCGACCAGTGGCCGCGAGCTGACCGAGTGGTCGAAGCTGTGGCTCGAGACGGCGGGCGTCAACACGCTGCGGCCCGAGATCGAGACGGATGCCGCGGGCAAGATCACCTCGTTCGTCATCGTCCAGACCGCGGCGCCGGACTACCCGACGATCCGCCCGCACCGCCTCGCCATCGGCTTCTATGACCTCGCCGGTGGCAAGCTCGTTCGCGTCGACCGGCTCGAGATCGACGTCGACGGCGAACGCACCGAGGTGTCCGGCTTCGTCGGCCGCGAACGCCCGGGGCTCGTTCTCGTCAACGACGATGATCTCGCCTACGCCAAGGTGCGCCTCGACGAGAGGTCGCTCGCGACCGCGATCGACCACCTGTCCGCGATCGAGAACCCGCTTGCACGGGCAATCGTCTGGGGCTCAGTCTGGGACTCGACCCGTGACGGCGAGACCACGGCCAGCGACTACGTGCGCCTCGTTCTCGGCAACATCGCAACCGAGTCGGAGTCGACCACCCTCCGCACGACGCTCACCCAGCTCCTCACCGTGGTGCGGGTCTACATCGACCCCGCAACGAGGAACGAGGCGCTCACGAGCGTCGCCGACGAGCTGCTCACGCTGGCCAGGACCGCGGATGCTGGATCCGACTCGCAGTTCCAGTTCGTGAAGTTCTTCGCGAACCTCGCCAATACGGCGGAGCATGTCGCGGCCCTGCGCGGCCTCCTCGACGGCACCGCGCCGCTCGTCGGGCTCGAGGTCGACACCGACCTGGGCTGGGAGCTGCTCGAAGGGCTCGTGCTCAACGGCGCGGCCGGCCACGAGGAGATCGGCCACGCGCTGGCGAAGGACAACACCGCCAATGGGCAGCAGGCGGCTGCCCGCGTGACCGCCGCGATTCCGACCGCCGAGGGCAAGCTCGCGGCGTTCTCCTCCCTCGTCGACAGCGACGAGCTGCCGAACGCGATCGTGCGCCAGACCACGGTTGGTTTCCAACACACGAATGACCCGTCGTCGCTCCAGCCGATCGTCGAGCGCTACTTCGACAGCATCCGCGGCATCTGGGAGTCGCGCTCGCACTCGATCGCGGAGAACCTCATCGTCGGTCTGTACCCCGCTGGCCTTGCCGATGCTGCTCTGCGCGACGCAACGACGAGCTGGCTCACCTCGAATCCCGACACGCCCGCGCTTCGTCGCCTCGTGATCGAGAATCTTGCGGGTGTCGAACGCGCCCTCATGGTGCAGGCGAAGGACGCCGAGTAGGGCTGATTCGCGGCTCCCGCGCTGTCCCCTAGATTCTTTACATGAGGATAATTTTATGATCGAAGCACGCGAGCTCAGCAAGCACTACGGAGGCAAGAGGGCGGTGGACTCCGTCAATTTCACGGTGCGTCCCGGCATGGTGACCGGTTTCCTCGGGCCGAACGGCGCGGGGAAGTCGACCACGATGCGACTCATCGTGGGCCTGGACAGGCCGTCCTCCGGGTCGGTCACGGTGAACGGCAAGCCCTATGCCGCTCACCGCGCACCGCTCCGCGAGGTCGGGGTGCTGCTCGACGCGAAGGCGATCCACACCGGGCGCAGTGCCGTGAACCACCTGCTCGCTGTCGGCGCGACCCACGGAATCGGTCGCCGGCGGGTCGACGAGGTGATCGGGCTGACCGGGCTCGACTCTGTGGCGCGCAAGCGCGTCGGCGGCTTCTCGCTCGGCATGGGCCAGCGCCTCGGCATCGCCGCCGCGCTGCTCGGCGACCCTGCAACCCTCGTGCTCGACGAACCCGTGAACGGGCTCGACCCCGAGGGTGTGATGTGGGTGCGCAGCCTCGCGCGGCAACTCGCAAGCGAAGGCCGCACGATCTTCCTCTCGTCGCACCTGATGAGCGAGATGGCCCTGACCGCCGACCACATCATCGTGCTCGGCCGCGGCCGCGTCATCGCCGATGCCCCGGTCGCCGACATCGTCGCCCTCTCCGGCGGGACCCTCGTGCGGGTGCGCACCCCGCACGCCGCACGTCTCGGCGAACTGCTCGCCGAGACCGCGCTCGGGACCGAAGTCCAGGTGCTCGCCGACTCGAGCACGACCGAGCCCGACGTGTTCCAGGTGAGCGGTCTCAACGCGGCCCGGATCGGCGAACTCGCCGCGTCCGCCGGCATCGCGCTGCACGAGCTCACCCCGGTGGCGGGATCGCTCGAGGAGGCCTACATGTCCCTCACCCAGAACGAGGTCGAGTATCACGCCGGCGGAACCGCGCCCGCATCCGAAGGAGCGTTCCGATGAGCACGACCACCGCACCACAGCCACTCTCGGCAGAGGGCGTCGACCGGCTCCCCAGGCTCAGCTTCGGCGGCATCCTGAGGTCCGAGTGGATCAAGCTGGTCAGCCTGCGCTCCACCATCTGGTGCTACGCCCTGATCGTCGTTGGGGGCATCGGGTTCGGCGTGCTCGTCGCGCTGACCTTCCCCTCGTCGACCACGGGCGAGGTCCCGGATGCCGTGCAGCAGTCCACCGCGGTGCAGGTGGCCACCCTCGCGCTGGGATTCACCGCCTTGGCCAGCGTCGTCCTCGGCGCCCTCGTCATCACGGGCGAATACGGCACCGGGATGATCCGCTCCACCTTCGCCGCGGTGCCCAGGCGCCTGCCCGCCCTGTTCGGCAAGGTCGTCGTGTTCGGCGTGACGACCTTCGCGGTCGGACTCGTCACGATTCTCGGCACGGCGCTGGTCACCGCACCGATGCTGCCGGGCATCGGGGTCACGCCCGACTTCGCCGAGCCGGCCTACCTGATCGCTCTCGTCGGCGGCGCGGGATACCTCGCGTTGATCGGCGTGTTCGCGCTGGCGCTCGGCGCCATCGTGCGCCACAGCGCCGGCGCCATCGCCTCCGCCCTCGGTGTCATCCTCGTGCTCCCGACGGTGGCACTGATCCTCTCCGCGATCACCCAGGCGGAGTGGATCCAGAGCGCCGCCCGCTTCCTGCCCGACGTGGCCGGCGGCAGGATGTTCGTCTACACCGCGGGAGAGGCCGCCGCGACCGACGTCCTCGCGCCGTGGCAGGGACTCCTCGTGCTGCTGGCCTGGGACGCCGCGCTGTTGCTGCTCGCCGCCGTGCTGATGAAGCGCCGCGACGCCTAGCCCCGCTGTGGTCGCGCGCCCTCGGCTTCGGCGGAGGGCGCGCGAATACACTGATCTGATATGACTGCTCCAGCTCCTGACCAGACCCCGTTCGACTGGGATGCCGTTCGCGCCTCGTTGAGTGAGTTCGCGCTCGAATTCAACTGGCTCTTCCAAATTCTCGGAATCATCGCCGGAGCGATCGTCCTCCGGATAGTTCTGCACTTTGTTATCCGCCGGGTCGTGAACCGAGTCGTCTCCGGTGTGAAGAAGAGGCAGAACGTCGATGACACCCAGTCGATCATCGCGTCTCCGCTCGCCGCCGTGCGAGTCGTGCAGCGCACCAGAACCCTCGGCTCCGTTCTCAACAACGTCGTCAGCGTCGTCATCGTGATCGTGGCGCTGCTGCTCATCGTGACCGCGATCAACACCAACATCATCGGTTCCTTTGCGCTCATCACGGCCGCCCTCGGCGCGGGCCTCGGCTTCGGCGCGCAGAACATCGTCAAGGACGTACTCAACGGCCTGTTCATGGTCGCCGAAGACCAGCTGGGTGTCGGCGACGTCGTCGACCTCGGCGAGGCCACCGGAGTCGTCGAGAACGTCGGCATCCGGGTCACCCAGGTGCGCGACATCGATGGCACGCTCTGGTTCGTGCGCAATGGCGAGATCCTTCGCGTCGGCAACAAGTCGCAGGGCTGGGCCCGGGTCATCATCGACCTGCCCGCCCCATACCACTCGGATGTCGAGGCGGTGCAGGCCACCCTGCTCGCTACAGCCCACGAGATGGCCAACAGCCCGCAGTGGCGCCGCAAGATCATCGAGAAGCCCGAGATCTGGGGCCTCGAGTCGATCTCGGCCGAGGCGCTCGTGATCCGGCTCGTGATGAAGACGCGCACGGCCGACCAGTGGGATGTCGCGCGGGAGCTGCGCTTCCGGCTGAAGAAGGCCCTCGACGACACGGGAGTGAACCTTCCCGCGCTCAACCGCGTCGTGTTCGACGGCCAGCGGGAGACCTCGCAGCCGGTCGGCGATGCGGTCGCCCGCGGCACCGCCCCGGTCACGACCGTACCCAAGGATCGGAGCGCCACGTGATCGACATCACCCCCGCCGCACCCCCAGGCGATTCCGCCTCGGAGGGTGCCGCGACCTCTCTGGTGGGCGCCCTCCCCGTGACGCT
The DNA here is from genome assembly GCF_040546025.1 of Marisediminicola sp. UYEF4. Classification (NCBI taxonomy): domain Bacteria; kingdom Bacillati; phylum Actinomycetota; class Actinomycetes; order Micrococcales; family Microbacteriaceae; genus Marisediminicola; species Marisediminicola sp. UYEF4. The sequence continues at coordinate 15,746 of NZ_JBEPNA010000017.1, forward strand.
GCGGGGAGCCGAGCACGGCGCCGCGGTCGGTGAGAGCTTCTACACCCACGTCGGCGGGCGCGCGACCTTCGAGAAGCTCGTGCGCGCCTTCTACGCCGGCGTGCGCGAGGACCCGAAGCTCTGGCCGATGTACCCGGCATCCGACCTCGAGGGGGCCATCCAACGCCTCACGGGATTCCTCGAGCAGTACTGGGGCGGTCCGGGGACCTACAGCGAGCAGCGCGGCCACCCGCGCCTGCGCATGCGGCACCAGCCGTTCAGGGTCAATCCAGAGGCGCGCGACCGGTGGCTCGCCCACATGCGTGTCGCCGTCGACAGCCTCGAGCTTGCGCCGCTCGACGACGCGATGCTGTGGGACTACCTCGAGCGGGCCGCCCACGCGATGGTGAACACGTTCGACGAGTAGGCGCGCCACCCTGACTCGCCCCAAAATGCGGCCTCAGCTGGCCACGACACAGCGTTTGTGGGCAGCTCGCGAGTGAACTGCGGGTGCGGGTGCGGGTGCGGCTAGCCGACCACGGTCGCCCGGGCGAGCACTCCGCGCACGTCGAGGGTGTCCTGACCCATCTGGGCGATGAGCTTGTCGAGCGAGTCGAACTTGGCCATTCCGCGGATACGGTCGACGAATTCGACGTCGACGATTCTGTCGTAGAGGTCAAGGTCTTCGTCGAGCACGTGCGCCTCGACCTGGCGCTCCGGCACACCCTCGAACGTCGGGTTGTTGCCGATCGAGATCGCGGCCGGCATCGTCACGCCGTCGACGGTGAGGCGTCCGGCGTAGACGCCGTCTGCGGGGATGAACCCCTCGAGCTGAGGTGACAGGTTCGCCGTCGGGTAGCCGAGCGCGCGTCCTCGCCGCTGGCCGTGCACGACCATGGAGCGCACCGAGGGGGGCCGCCCGAGCAGGCGGCCGGCTTCCGCGACGTCGCCGTCGGCGAGCAGCTCCCGGATGCGAGTGGACGAGACGCGGCCGTCGCCGTGGTCGAGACGCGGCTCGAGCTGCCGCACGTCGAAGCCGAGCTCGGCGCCGAGGCGGGTGAGCAGCGCGAAGTCTCCCTTGCCTCCCGCGCCGAAGCGGGTGCCGGGCCCGACGAGCACGACCCGCGCGTCGAGGGCGACGACGAGCACCCGGCGCACGAACTCCTCCCCGGTCATCGAGCTGAGCGCCGGGGTGAAGGGCAGCTGCACCAGGGTGCGGAGCCCGGTGCGCTCGAACAGCTCGCGCTTCTGGTCATTGCTCGCGATCGCGTCGGGGCAGCGCTCGGGGGCGAGGAGGCTGAGCGGATTGCGGTCGAAGGTGATCGCCGCCGCCTCCAGCCCGCGCTCGTGAGCGACCGAGAGGAGCGCGTCAAGCACGTGCCGGTGCCCGACATGCATGCCGTCGAACTTGCCGAAGGTCACCGCGGTGGGCCCGAAGCCGGCCGGAATGGAGTCGAGTGAGTCGAAGAATCGCATGGTCTAACGTCGCGGGCCCGCGACGCCCTCCTCGATCTGTCGCTGTTTCGACGGGCGCCGCTGATTCAGCCAGACGAGACCGAGCACGGGGAGGACGAGCGGGATGAAGATGTAGCCGCGGCCGAAGTACGACCACACCGTGTCGGCGGGGAACAGCACCGGGTCGACCACGCTGAGGGTTCCGACGACGAGCACGCCGAGCAGTTCGAACCCGATCGTGGCCCACGCGATCGCGTACCAGCGGGGGCCGCGCGCGACAAGGGCGATCGTCGCGACCACGTAGACGACCGCCGCGACGGCAGAGAGCACATAGGCGATCGGTGCGGTGTCGAACTTCGTCAGAATCTGGAAAACAGAGCGGCCTGTCGCGGCGAGGGCGAGGATCGCGTATACGACAACGAGGACCCGGCCGATGCCGGGCGTGCGAGGAGGACCTGTCTGAACCATCATCATCAAGATTAGGCCAAACGGCAGGGTCCGTCCTCCGGGCGCGGTGGGCGTCAGGCCAGCTGCACGAACCAGATCTCATTCATGCGGTACAGCATCACCGCGATCGACAGGCAGGTGACCCCGAGCACGACGGTGCTCCACCGGTTCCGCTCGACGAGGGCCCACAGCCCCGCGAGCGGGGGCAGGATGATCGCCGACACGAGGTACAGGTAGAACTCGAGCAGGCTGCCGGTCGGCACATTGCCCACGAGCGGCGCGGTGAGCGAGACGACGAGCTGGGCGAGCAGCATCAGCTCCACGAGGAGCGTCGCGCCCAGGGTGAGGTCGGCTGGGGTGCGACCGGCGAGCCCCAGGCCCAGGCACAGCAAGCCGGCGCCGACGGCGATCCCGACCTGCAGCCAGGTGAACCACTCGATCATGCTGTCACCTCGTCGGTCGGGAAGTTCACGAGCGGCCTGCCCACGCCCGAGTCGATCGTAAGCAGACCCACGAGGCGCCCGCCGGGGGCGAGTGCCGCCACGGGCGCGGCATCCGCCGTGTCGGCGAAGCGGATGCGCTTGCCGTGGGTGAGGTCGATGGCCTGCTGCGCGTCGAGCGCGATCGTGGGAAACAGCGCCGCCGCGGCATCCGCGGGTGAGAGCAGGTGGTCGGCGACGACCATCGTCGCGAGGTCCGCGGCATCCTCGACCCGGAAGGGGCCGATCCGGGTGCGGCGCAGCGCGGTGAGGTGACCGCCGACGCCCAGCGCAGCGCCAAGGTCGCGGGCGAGCGCGCGGATGTAGGTGCCGGAGGAGCACTCGACCCGCACATCGAGGTCGAGGTAGGTGGTGTCGGCGGTGTCGGCGGTCGAGGTCGAGGTCGAGTCAGTCGTGTCCGTACCCGGCGCGGCCCCGCCAGCCACGCGTCGCGTGCCGAGCAGCTCGAAGGCCGACACCGTCACGGCGCGCGAGCGCAGCTCGACGGTCTCACCCGCCCGCACGAGCGCATAGGCGCGCTTGCCGTCAACCTTGATGGCACTCACCGTGCTCGGCACCTGCTCGATGGCGCCCGTGAGCTTCGCGATCTCGGCGACGACCGCCTCCGGGGTGACCGCGTCGATGTCCTCGGTGCTGGCCTGGTCGAGCCGGTCGCCCTCGCGGTCGTCGGTCACCGTCGACGCGCCGAGGCGGATGGTGGCGAGGTACTCCTTGTCGAGCCCGACCACGTAGGTGAGCAGCCGGGTCGAACTATTGATGCCGAGCACGAGCAGGCCCGTCGCCATCGGGTCGAGGGTGCCGGCGTGGCCGACCTTCTTCGTGCCCGCGCGTTTGCGCGTTCGGGAGACCGCGTCGTGGCTCGTGATTCCCGCGGTCTTGTCGACGAGCAGGATGCCGCTGGTGCCGCTCACGAGCCGGCCCGGGTGCGCGCGGTGGCGCGGCGGTGGGAAATGGTCACCATGCCAGAGTACGAGATGCGGGAGCGTCACCCGTGCGCCGTAGGCTGGAGGTCATGAAGGTGGCGGTGATCGGCGCGGGCGCCGTCGGGGGCACCATCGCCGCGCTGTTGGACCGTGCCGGACACGACGTCGAGGTCACCGCCAGGGGCGAGCATCTCGAGGCGATCGCGGAACGCGGCATCCGCCTCACCGGCGCCTGGGGCGAGCACACCGCCCACGTCACGGCATCCGAATCATTGCGCGCTCGTCCCGAGATCGCATTCGTCACGACCAAGGCGCACGACGCCGACGCCGCGGTGCGGGCGGCCGGCGACCTGCTCGACGGTATCCCCGTCGTCATCGTGCAGAACGGGCTCGGCGGCGTCTCGGGCGCGACGAACGCGAATCCGCGGGCCCACGTGGTCGGCGCCCTCGCGCTCTTCGCCGCGTCGTACCTCTCCCCCGGCGACATCGCCGTCACCGCGACCGGGTCCCTGTATCTCGGGCAGGATTCCGCGGGAGCGTCCGACGTCGCAGGGCGGATGCTCGGTGAGGTGCTGCCCGTCGTCGTGACGCGCGACTTCGCCGGCGCCCTCTGGACGAAACTCGTCGTCAACCAGATCAACGCCCTCCCGGCGATCACCGGGATGAGTGCGCAGACGGTCATCGCCGACCGTGCCCTTCGCCGGATCATGACCGACGGCATGCGCGAGACCGTGCGAGTCGCCCTGGCGACGGGCGTGTGGTTCGCGCCGCTGCAGGGCCTCACCCACCGGATCCTGGTCGCCTTCGTGCGGGCACCCTTCGCCATCGCCCAGTTGCTGCCCCTGCTGTTCGCGCGGCGCATGAGCACTGTTCCGAACCCCGGATCGACCCTGCAGAGCATCCGTCGCGGACAGCGCACCGAGGTGGACTACCTCAACGGGGCCGTGGTCGAGGCTGCACGAGCGGCGGGACGCGCTGCACCGGTCAACGCCTCACTCGTCGCCCTCGTGCACGAGGTGGAGGCGAGCGGGCGGTTCCTGACCCCGGCAGAGGTGCACGCGCGGGCCGGGCGCTCGCGGCGCCTCTAGCAGGCGTCGGCGAAGACCCGGCGCGGATGCTCGGCGTCGGCGTTGTCGATGATCGCCACAGCCGCTGCTCGGGGGTGCGCCTCCGACTCGTAGAGGGGGTTGGCGGCGCGGCCGGCGCCGGAGTCGAGCCAGACGGAGTAGTTCCACAGTCCCGCAAGCTCCGGTCGGTTGAGGAAGACCCCATCGACCAGGAGGATCGCGTCGGCCGGGACCGGCTGCGGCTCCTGCTCCGGGGACGACGCCTCGGGCTCGCCGGAGCGGAACGGATGCGCAAGCACTCGGCGGAACGCCTGGTAGTCGAACGCGTCGCGGTAGAGGCCGTCGGGGGCGCTCCCGCGCGCCTCCCGCTCCGGTCGCATGAAATCATCCATGGAGGAGCGCACCACGTGGCTCCCGATCGTGCGGAACGCGGCGGCGAGGTCGTCGGCGAATCGCGCGGTGCCCGCGCTGTCGTCACCATCGACGGCGACGAGGACGCGACCGCGAGAATAGTTGTGCAGAATCTCGGTCGCGAGCGCCTCGAGGGTGTCGGCTCGTGCGGGGGTCCATTTCGCCATGCGCGCCAGCATATGTCAGCACGTCGGGAGCAGACCCGGGCGGCGCGCGGGCGGCATCGCCGGTAGACTCTCTCGAAGGTGAGCTGGGAAGTCTGGTCGGCATTCTCATCGTCGTACCCCCAATCCCCCAGGAGATTCATGGCATCCCGCACTCCCTCGAGCGCCACGCAGAACACCATTCCCGCCCGCGGGAGCTACCGTGAAGCCCTCCGCATCGGCGCCCTCCTCCGGCGGGAGACAGTCGGCGGGATCCTGCTGGTCTTCGCTGCCGCGATCGCCCTGATCTGGGCGAACTCCCCCGCCTCCGACAGCTATTTCGCGCTGCGGGACTTCCGCATCGGCTACGAGCCATGGAAGCTCGAGCTGAGTCTCGGCGCGTGGGCCGCCGACGGGCTGCTCGCAATCTTCTTCTTCCTCATCGGCCTTGAGCTCAAGAAGGAGTTCATAGCCGGCGACCTGCGCACCTTCAACCGCGCCATCGTGCCGGTCGCGGCCGCCGCGGGCGGCGTCGCCGTTCCCGCTCTCATCTACACCGCCGTCAACATCTTCAGCCCGGAATCGCTGCGCGGCTGGGCCATCCCCACGGCCACTGACATCGCGTTCGCCGTCGCGGTGCTCGCGATCGTCGGGTCACACCTGCCCAGCGCCCTGCGCATCTTCCTGCTGACCCTCGCGGTCGTGGACGACCTGATCGCCATCTCGATCATCGCCATCTTCTACTCCGACGACGTGCAGTCCACTCCGCTGCTGCTCGCGCTTATCCCGTTCGCGATCTACACCTTCCTCGCCCAGAAATACCGGCTCTTCTTTGACCGCCGCGTGACGGCAGCGTGGTTGATCCTCCTCCCGATCGGCTTCGTTGTCTGGGCGCTCGTGCACGCGGGCGGAATCCACGCCACCGTCGCCGGCGTGATCCTCGGCTTTGCCGTGCCTGTCCTGCACCGCAAGGCGGGGCGCGCCGACAACAACGGACCCGGCCTGTCGGAGGTCTTCGAGCACCGCTTCCGCCCGCTCTCCGCCGGCTTCGCCGTGCCCGTGTTCGCGTTCTTCTCCGCCGGCGTCACTGTCGGTGGCTGGGACGGACTGGTCGCGGCTGTGACCGACCCCGTGGCCCTCGGCATCATCCTCGGCCTGGTCGTCGGAAAGCCGATCGGCATCGTGGGCACCACCTGGCTCATGTCGAAGATCGCCGGGGTGCGCCTCGACCCCGCACTGCGCTGGATCGACCTGATCGGCGTCGCCATCCTCGCGGGCATCGGATTCACGGTGTCGCTGCTCATCGCCGACCTCAGCTTCACCCCCGACGGCACGACGAACGATCACGCCAAGGTGGGCATCCTGCTCGCCTCCATACTCGCCGCCCTGCTCGCCTCGGTGATCCTTCGGGCGCGGAACCGCGCCTACCGTCGCATCGAGGCCGATGAGGCCGTCGATGCCGACCACGATGGCATCCCCGACGTCTACCAGCAGGATGTCGCCGAGGGCGGGCCGGAGATCGTCCAGGGCGACGACGGTGCAGCCGCCGGGGGCACCCGCTCCTGAGTTTCCGTTCAGGCGGGTTTCGACACGGTCGCTGCGCGACCTGCTCAACCAGCAGCAACCCCGCCGATTGAGCAGGCCGGCCACCAGCAAGTACCCGCCGATTGAGCAGGCTGGCCACGGCCGTGTCGAAATCCAGCACCGGCTTCGACACGGTCGCTGCGCGACCCGCTCAACCAGCAGCGGTCGTCCGCTGTCCTAGATTGGACAGGTGAGCATCGCCCCCGACCTCAACGACTGGTTCCGCGCGAACGCCCGCGACCTGCCGTGGCGCCGACCCGGCTTTACGGCGTGGGGCACCCTAGTGAGCGAGTTCATGCTGCAGCAGACCCCCGTCGTGCGCGTCATCCCCCGGCTGGGCGAGTGGCTCGACCGCTGGCCCACTCCGAGCGCCCTCGCCGCCGTGCCGCCCGGGGACGCCGTTCGGGCCTGGGCGAGCCTGGGCTATCCCCGGCGCGCCCTCAACCTCCACGCGTGCGCCGTCGCGATCGACGACCTCCACGGCGGAGTAGTGCCGGAGGATGTCGACGAGTTGCTCGCGCTGCCAGGGGTCGGGCCGTACACCGCGCGCGCGGTCGCCGTCTTCGCCTACGGCCACCGGCATCCGGTCGTCGACACCAACGTCCGACGCGTGCTCGCGAGGGCCGTCGACGGACAGGGTGAGCCGGCTCCCCCGTCGACCCGGCGCGATCTTGCCGCAATGGACGCCCTGCTGCCGGCGCCGCTCGCCGACGCACTGGTCTTCAACGCCGCGGCCATGGAGCTCGGCGCGACAGTGTGCACCGCACGGGCACCGAAGTGCGACGACTGCCCCATTCGGGATGCATGCGCCTGGCGCGCGGACGGGTATCCGCCCTACCTCGGTGCACGCAAGGCGGTGCAGAAGAGGTTCGAGGGCTCCGACCGGCAGGTTCGCGGGCGTATCCTCGCGGAGCTGCGCGCAGCGGGCGTGCCCGTTCCCGCGGGCGAACTGACCGCGGCCTGGCCCGACGACGCCCAACGGTCGCGCGCGATCGCCGGACTGCTCAGCGATGGTCTCGCCGTGCGGACGGATGCGGGTTACGGCCTACCCGGTCACTGACCGGGTGGGCGGGCGGCGCTCAGCTATTGCTGCTGTCGCTGTCGTCGGGGTCCACTGCGACGGGGTCCACTGCGACGGGGTCCACCGGGTCGAGGTCCACGTCGTCGAGGTCATCCTCGGCATCGAGTTCCTCGCCGATGATGCGCGGCTTCACGTAGGGGTCTTCGTCGCCGGCATACTTCGCGGTCTTCTTGAGGGTCTCGACTTCACGGTCGCGCTTGGTGGCCTCGGCCAGCAGCTCTTCGATGTGCTTGGCATTCTCGGGGATCGCATCTGCGATGAACTGCAGCGAGGGGGTCAGTCGCGAGGTGAGGTTCTTGCCGACCTCGCTGCGCAGCATCCCGGTCGCCGACTTGAGGGCGGCGGCCGAGTCGGCGCGCTCCTCCTCGGAGCCGTAGACGGTGTAAAACACGGAGGCGTGCTGCAGGTCGCCCGTCACCTTCACGTCGGTGATGGTGACGAACCCGATGCGCGGATCCTTGATGCCGCGTTCGAGAGTCTTGGCCACGATCACTTTGATGCGGTCCGCCATTTTTGCGGCGCGTGCCGGATCAGCCATTTCAGTGTTCCTTTGTTCTTCGTGTCGTTCAGTGGTGGTGCCGCCCCACGGCGCGGACGGGCGGGACGGCGGAAGTCGGATCCTCGTGATCGAGCGATCCGTCTCCCGCGCACCCCGCCGCATCCGACGTGTGAGCGATTTCCCGCTTAGACGCGGGGCTTTTCCTTCATTTCGATCGTCTCGATCTCGTCGCCGATCTGGATGTCGTTGAACTTGCCGAGTCCGATACCGGCCTCGAAGTCCGTACGCACCTCGGTGACGTCATCCTTGAAGCGGCGAAGCGACTCGATCGCGAGGTTGTCCCCCACCACGACCCCGTCGCGGATGACCCGCGCCTTGGCGTTGCGGGTGATCGTGCCGGAGCGGACGATGACACCAGCGACGTTTCCGAACTTGGAGGAACGGAACACCTCGCGGATCTCTGCGACACCGGACTGGACTTCCTCGAACTCGGGCTTGAGCATGCCCTTGAGCGAGTTCTCGATGTCCTCGAGGGCGGCGTAGATCACCGAGTAGAAACGCACGTCGACGCCTTCACGAGCGGCGCGCTCGCGCGCCTTCGTGTCGGGCCTGACGTTGAATCCGATGATGATCGCGTTGTCAACGGTGGCGAGGTTGACGTCGCTCTCGGTGACGGCACCGACACCGCGGTGGATGATGCGCAGCTGAACCGAGTCGTCGACGTCGATCTTGAGCAGCGACTCCTCGAGAGCCTCGACGGCACCCGACACGTCACCCTTGATGATGAGGTTGAGCGCGTCGACCTTGCCGTCTTCGAGTGCCTTGGTGAAGTCCTCGAGGCTGATGCGCTTGCGGCTGCGGGCCAAGAGCGCGTTGCGCTCCACGGCTTCGCGCTTTTCAGCGATCTGGCGCGCGGTGCGGTCGTCGTCGGTGACCAGGAACGTGTCACCAGCGCGGGGCACCGAGGTCAGGCCGAGCACGGCGACCGGACGGGCCGGCGTCGCGAACTCGACCGATTCGCCGTTCTCGTCGAACATCGCACGAACGCGCCCATAGGCGGTTCCGGCGACGATGGGGTCTCCGACCTCGAGGGTTCCCGACTGGATGAGCACGGTCGCAACCGCACCACGCCCCTTGTCGAGCTTGGCCTCGATGGCGACTCCACGCGCATCCTTGTTGGGGTTCGCGCGCATGTCGAGTCCGGCGTCGGCGACGAGGAGAACCGCGTCGAGCAGCTCCTTGACACCGGTTCCATTGAGAGCGGAGACGTCGATGAACATCGTCTCGCCTCCGTACTCCTCTGCAACGAGACCGAACTCGGTGAGCTGCTGGCGCACCTTGGCCGGGTTCGCACCCGGCTTGTCGACCTTGTTCACGGCGACGACAATCGGCACGTTCGCGGCCTGGGCGTGGTTGAGCGCCTCGACCGTCTGCGGCATGATTCCGTCGTCGGCCGCGACCACGAGGATCGCGATGTCGGTGACCTGGGCGCCACGGGCCCGCATAGCGGTGAACGCCTCGTGGCCCGGGGTGTCGATGAAGGTGATGGCGCGATCGACGCCCTCGTGCTCGGCGACGATCTGGTACGCACCGATGTGCTGCGTGATGCCACCGGCCTCGCCGGCCACAACATTCGCGTTCCGGATCGAGTCGAGCAGCTTGGTCTTTCCGTGGTCGACGTGACCCATGACGGTGACCACGGGGGGACGGATCTCGAGGTCCTCGTCGTTCTCGTCCTCGAGCTCCTGGTCCAGGTCGAGCGAGAAGCCGAGCAGCAGCTCGCGGTCCTCGTCCTCCGGGGAGACCATCTGGATCTTGAACCCCAGCTCATCGCCGAGGATGTCGAAGGTGGCCTCGTCGAGCGACTCGGTGGCCGTCGCCATCTGGCCGAGGTGGAACAGCACGGTGACCAGGTTGCCGGGGCTCGTGTCGAGCTTGTCGGCGAAGTCGGTGATGGATGCTCCGCGGCGCAGCCGGATGATCGTCGTGCCGTCACCTCGGGGAACGCTCACGCCGCCAAGCGACGGGGCTTCCCTCAGTTCGAATTCGGCTCTCTTCGTCCGCTTCGACTTGCGGGCCTTGCTCTTGCCGCCACCGCGACCGAACGCACCAGCGGTTCCGCCGCCGGGGCCACGGCCACGTCCGCCACCGCCACCGGGGCGGGGCGCACTGAAACCGCCACCGGGAGCACCGGGAGCGCCACCCGGACGCGCGAATCCGCCACCGGCGGGCCGGGCGCCGCCCGCACCTCCGGGGCGCTGGAATCCACCCGCGGCCGCGGGACGCTGGCCGAAGCCGCCCGGACGGGCACCCTGGCCGGGTCCGCCGGGACGCGGTGCGCCCGGACGCGGAGCCGCCGGACGCGGGATTCCGGTCGAGCTCGTCGGGGGACGTGTCTGCATCCCCTGCGCGCTCGCGTACGGGTTGTTGCCCGGACGCGGGGCACCGGGACGCTGCATCCCCTGCGCGCTGGCGAAGGGGTTGTTGCCCGGGCGCGGGGCGCCGGGACGGGGAATGCCGGAACCACCGTCGGCAGATTTCTCGGCGGGAGCATCGGCCGGAGCGGGCTCGGCTACCGGCGCGGCGGGGGACGGTGTGCTCGACGCGGGCACCAACGGTGCCGCTGCAGCGGGGGCTTCGGGCTCGGCGACGACGACGGGTCCTGGAGTCGGTGCGGACGGACGCGGAGCTGCCGGGGCAGCAGGCGCGGCGGCCGGCTTGGCCGGAGCGGTGATGCCGTCGGCCGCGAGCGCGGCCCGAAGCTTGCGTGCTACCGGGGGTTCGATGCTGGACGACGGTCCCTTGACGAACTCGCCCATTTCCTTGAGCTTCTCAAGGGCCTTCTTGCTATCAATACCGAGTTCGCTGGCGATCTCGTGTACGCGTGGTTTAGCCACAATTCTCCTGTCTGGGGCCTTCTCCCTGACAGGAAAAAGCCGTTAGTCGAGTACGGGACTCATTTCGAGCCGCTCATTATTCGTTGCTCATTAGTTGTTCACTGGGCCGTTCAGCCTGTTCTCTAGGGCGCCGTTGCCAGCGCCGATGGCGTGATTGCGTAGTTCCTGTCGGAGTGCGTCCCCGTCGATCATCGCAGCGGGATTCCGAAGCGAACGGCCTATGGCCTTGCGCGTCAGAGCCGTTTCGAGGCAATCAATGGAGGGATGCACCCAAGCGCCTCGGCCGGGAAGCGTCATGGAGTGATCCATAACGATCTCGCCGTCATGTGCCACCAGCCTCAGAAGGGAGGTCGCGGAGGCCCGCTGACGACAGCCGAGGCAGGTTCTTACGTTCTTCATGGTACACCTGACCTGATTGTTTTACGCCGGGCCAACTCAGGACTCGAGAATCGAGTGCGCTTGGATGGCCTTCATTGGTCCGGCCGGCCCAACGATGGCGCGTCGTTCCGTACCGCGCGCGCATCGACGGCTTACGACTCGAGAATGCTATCTGGCTGGATGTCCGACAGCAGTCCGGCCGGCCCAACGCTGGCGCGTCGTTCCGTACCGCGCGCGCATCGACGGCTTACGACTCGAGAATGCTATCTGGCTGGATGTCGATGCGCGCGCCCGTCAGCTTGGCGGCGAGGCGGGCGTTCTGGCCCTCCTTGCCGATCGCGAGCGAGAGCTGGTAGTCCGGCACGAGGGCACGAACGGCCTTGGTCGACTCGTCGATCACGAACGAGGAGGTGACCTTCGCCGGCGATAGCGCGTTGGCGACGAACGTGGCGAGGTTGGGGTGGTAGTCGACGATGTCGATCTTCTCGTTGTTGAGCTCCGCGGTGACGGCACGCACGCGCTGCCCCATCTCGCCGATGCAGGCGCCCTTGGCGTTGACCCCCGGCTCGTTCGCCTTGACGGCGATCTTGGTGCGGTGGCCGGCCTCGCGGGCAAGCGACACGATCTCGACGACGCCGCTCGCGATCTCGGGAACCTCGAGGGCGAACAGCTTGCGGACGAGCGACGGATGCGTGCGCGACACGGTGATCTGCGGGCCCTTGAGCCCGCGGCCGACGGCGGTGACGTACACGCGGATGCGGGCCCCGTGCTTGTACTCCTCGCCGGGAACCTGCTCCTCGGGGGGAAGGATCGCCTCGATGGTGCCGAGGTCGACGTGGATCATCCGAGGATTCGGACCCTGCTGGATGACACCGGCGATGATGTCGCCCTCGCGGCCCTTGAACTCGCCGAGCACATGCTCGTCGGCGATGTCCCGCAAACGCTGGTTGATGACCTGCTTCGCGGCGAACGCCGCGATGCGGCCGAAGTCGCTGGGGCTGTCGACGGCTTCACCGACGACCAGGCCCTCCTCGTCGTACTCGGCCACAAACACGGAGACGTGGCCGGTCTTGCGGTCGAGGTGCACTCGGGCCGGGATGGCGCCGTCGACGGGCTCCGCGGCATCCGTGTGCTTGAGGTAGGCAGTCAGGATCGCCTGCTCGATGATGGCGACCAACTCCTCGAACGGAATTTCGCGCTCGCGCTCAAGGAGCCGCAGCACGCTCAGATCGATGTCCACTGAGGGCCTCCACTATTCAGATAGGAACTCCCGAACAGAACGTGCCCGGGGAAGTCATCACCTAAGTTACCAGTGCATCCGGCCCCGCCGCGCTACCAGGGGCGGTCGGTGAAGGCGCCGCCGGAGTCTTCTCCGCGATTCTGCGCCTCGCGCTCGGCCTTCTCCCCCGCCGCGTCGTCATTTTGCTCGCGCAGCTGCTTGAGCTGCTCTTGCTCGCTGCCCGGCGCGTCGTCCGCCCCGTCGCCGGTCGTCGGCGGCGCGGAGCGGTCGGACTTGGCGTCGAGACGTTCGCTCGCATCCGACAGCTCCTGTCCGGGGTCACGTCCCTCCTGGCTGTTCTGCGGCGCGTTGGGGGGCTCGCACTCGGGTCCGGCCGCCTCGATCACAGCCTTCGCGGTGGCGTACAGGCGGGCGGCTCCGGCCAATTGCCCCTGCTGCGCGTAGCTGTCGCCGAGCAGCTCCCAGCTGAGCGAGAGGTTGACGGCCACGTCGCACCGCTGCGCGTCCGGTGCCTGCGCGAATGCCCGCTCGAGGTCTGTGATCGCGGGGATGGTGTCGCCGGCGGCGGCCCTCGCCGTGCCCCGGTCGAAGTGGGCGATCCACGGTTCGAACTCGTTCCAGTCGAACAGCGGGTCGAGCTGCTCCGCACTCGCGGCATAGCTTCCGCGTTCGTAGCTCTCGAGCGCGGGGCCCGCAGCGCCCTGGAGGCCGAGGAGCTTTCCAGCGAGCATGAGCGCGGCGATCGCGAACGGCACCGACCCGATCAGCAGGATCCAGCGCAGTCGGCGGCGCCCTGGGTCTGCCACGGTCACGAGCGCGCCTCCGCGGCTCGGCCGGAGTTACCGGAACGTGGGCGCGAACGCGCGATCGTGAGGCCCACTGCGGCGAGCTCGCCGAGCGCGAGCAACGCGAGAGGGATGGCGAGAACCCAGTAGAACTCGACGGGGCCGTCGAGGCTGCCGGCCCTCACCGTTGTCGGCCCGACGTCGAGGCCGTCCGCGAACTGCCGTGCCGCTCCGTCGTCGCTGTGCCGGTAGTCAACGCCGAGCTCCCCGGCGATGACGGCCAGGTTCGCCTCGTCGAGCATCGATACGGCGTCGGAGCCGGTGCTCGGATCCTGGATGTAGGCCACCGCGGCAGGGTCGTCATCGGCGGAAAAACCGTCGAACACCCGCATCCGCCCGCCCTCGGGGGTTCCGTAGCCGAGCACCCCTCCCCCGTCGATGAAGTCGGCGATGGCGGCAAACGAGCCGGGAACCTCGGACCGGGTCTGCTCGCCGTCGCCGAGGTAGAACAGCACCCGGGAGCGTTCCGGATGCGCGGCGCGCGCCGTAGCGAGCAGCTCGCCGACAAACTCCACGGGCGCGTCGATGCCGCTCCCGCGCGAGTAGTACGTGATCTCGGACGTCAGAGCCGACGTCGCCGATGCGAGCGCCGTCGCGTCCGTGGTGAGTGGCACGCGCTGCACCATGGTCGAGTCGAAGGTGGTGAGCGAGAACTGGGCTCCGACCAGCTGATCGGATACGGCGGTGATGTCGGCCTTCACGGCGTCGAGCCGGGTGGCGGGCACGTCGCCGTCCGGCTCGATCGCGCCAGCCTCGGCGTCTTCGGCCGCCATGCTGCTCGTCGTGTCGACAACGAAGTACACCTCGAGGCCGCCCGATGCGACCGGCCCGCGGGCCTCGCCGACGATCGAGGGGCGCAGGGAGATGAGGATCAACAGCACCACCATGACCAGCCGCAACGCCCAGCCGAGGCGCTCCCCCGATCGCCGGGCCCGCGCGAGACGCCACAGCACGGCGCCGCCGAGCACCGCACCGAGCACGGCGATGACCGGCACCGGCAGCACGGGAATGAGGTTCATCGCTGCAGCCTCCAGGCGAGGGCAATGAGGCCGGCGAGCCCGAGGAAGGCGAACACGACGGGGAGCGCGGGCTGGTCGGCTTTCACGAGCTGCGGTGCGCCGCGGGAGATGGTGGCCTGCTCGGCGTCAATCCGCTCGACGATGGCGTCGATCGTGCGCGGGTCGTCGATGCCGAAGTAGGAGCCGCCCGTGCCCTCGACGACGCCCTGGAACTCGGCGGCGAAGCGGGCCAGGTACTCCCTGGCGCCCGAATCGCCGGGGTTGATGCCGTAGACGCGGATGCCCGCCTCGCTCGCGAGCTCCCCCGCCTCGGTCAGGGTGAAGATCGATTCGCCGACCGCGAGGTTGTCGGTCGCGAGGATGATCGACCTCGAGCGGTCCGCCTCAGGGGTGTCGAAGCGGAGTGAGCACGCCGCGAGCCCGTCTCCGATGAGCGACGAGCCGTCGCCGAAAAAGGTGCCGTCGAAGTAGGCGATGTCCTCATTCACGAACTGCTCGGTGATCGTGGCGAACTGCTCTCGGATGTAGCCGTAGTCGGAGGTGAGGGGAAAGTAGGTGACCGCGGACGCATTGAACACGACGAGGCTGACGCGCTCACCCTCGAACTCGTCGACGAGCTGCCCGAACACCTCGACGAGCTCGGTGTCGTACTCGACCATCGACCCCGACACGTCGAGGCACAGCACGATGTCGCGATTGCTGAGCTGCGGGTAGACGATGCTCGTCGCGACGGGACGGGACGCGAGGGTCACCCCGGCCACGAGCACGATCGCGGCGAGCGCGCCGAAGGCCAGCAGCAAGGCCCGATAGCGCGCGAGAGCCGTGCGGTAGCCCGGCAGCGCGGTCAGGCGGTCAGAGTGCGCGATTGCGCGCCCGCCGACTGACCGGCGGCGGCCCCGCCGGTAGACGAGCACCACAACACCGGCCGCCACCGCCGCAAGCAGCGCCCAGAGCATGGGCATCCACCAGTAGATCAGCTCCACGAGTACACCATTCGTCTGGCGACCTCGGCGGCGTCACGAACGCTACCGCGCTCGACCGCCTCGAATTCGCCAGGGTACAGCTGTGCGACGGCGTCGCTGAGCGGGGTGTCGCGGCCTTCGCGCAGCTCGGCGAGCGTCATGTGCGGGGCGCGGATGCCGCTCGACTCGTACGCGAACAGACGCAGCAACAGGCTCAGCCGCTGATGCGCCGCGCGCACGCTGAGCTCACCTCCGAGGTGGGCGGTCTCGACCTCGGAGATGAGCACCTCGTACTTGCCGCGCAGGGCCGGCACGTCCACCGGCATCCAGCTCACATCGACCTCGGGCTCCTCGACCCGCGCCTGGCGGGTGAGAAGCGGCACGACGATGTAGAACGCCGCGAGCACGAGCAGGATCACGACCGCGAGCGCCGCCCAGAGCGGCGAGTAGGCCACGGGCGGGAAGAAGCCGTTACCGCCGGGCATGCCGGTGCCCCTCGAGCAGGCGGAACAGGCCGGGAACGACCTCGGCCTCTGCCTCGACCCGACCGCTGCTGATCGCGAGCGAGTCGAACAGCTCGTCGGCGGCGGCCATCCTGGCCCGGGCCGCCTCGGCGAACTCGGCCCGCAGGTGCCGCTGGGATCTCACGGCCCTCGGCAGCTCGGCCCCGTCGGCGACGTCGTACATGTCGCCGGACGTCCAGTCGGCGCGGGTCGGGTCGGCGTCGCCGACCGTCAGCCAGAGTATCTCGTGCTGCACCGAAAGGCGCCGCAGGAGCCGCTGCTGCACCTGGTCGATCACCCGGTCGTCGGCGATCACGACGAGGATCATCCGGCGCCGGAAGCTCCGCGCGACGTACGCCAGCTGCGTGCTCAGGTCGCTGCGGCCCGAGCCGAGCGTCGTGCGCGCCGCCATCAGCTGGAGCAGGCGCTCGAGGTGCGCGTCGGTCGACTCGGGGCGGCGGTACTCTGTCTGCTCGGCGTCCCCCGCGAGGATCGCGACGAGGTCGCCGTGCCGGGCGGCGAGATAGCCGACCACGCCGGCGGCCAGGATCGCGATGTCGATCTTGTGCTCACCACTCGCGGCCACCGCCGCCATGTTTCGCCCGGTGTCGGTGACGAGAAGCACGGTGTGCTTGCGCGAGGCGATGTAGCGCCTGGTCATCGGCGTCCCCATTCGGGCCGTCGCCTTCCAGTCGATGTCCTTGACCTCGTCGCCGGGCACATAGTGGCGCAGGTCGTCGAACTCGATGCTGCGCCCGTGGAAAACCGAGGTGTACTCGCCCTCGAGCATCCCGCGCACCTTGCGGTGAGCGTGGATCGACAGTCGCGTCTTAACCTTGCGCAGCAGACTCGTCATGGTCGCGCGGGTCAGGGGGCCTGCACGGCGGCGAAGACCGCGTCGATGATCGTCTCGGCGGCAATGTCGTCGGCGATCGCCTCGAAGTTCAGGATGATGCGGTGCCGCAGCACGACGTGGCGCAGTTCCTTCACATCGTCCGGGATCACGTGGTCGCGCCCCTTCAGCAGGGCGAGGGCGCGCGCCGCCTTGCTGAACGCGATGCTCGCGCGGGGGCTCGCGCCGTAGTCGATACAGTCGGCGAGGTCGGCGGCGATGTAGGTCGCGGCGTGCCGGGTCACGTACACGGCCGAGACGATGTAATTCGTGATCGCCGGGTCGAGGTAAACGCGCTTCGCGGCATCCTGCAGGAACAGCACGTCGTCGAGCTGAACCGAGCCGTGCGCCGTCGGCCGGTCGAATACGCCGTCCTGGATGCGGTCGAGGATCTCGACCTCCTCGGAGAAGTCGGGGTAGTCGAGCACCTCCTTGAGCAGGAAACGATCCAGCTGAGCCTCAGGCAGGTGGTAGGTGCCCTCCTGCTCGATCGGGTTCTGCGTCGCGAGCACGAGGAACGGGTTCGGGAGCTCGTGGATGACGCCGCCGATAGTGGTCTGCCGCTCCTGCATGGCCTCGAGCATCGCGCTCTGGGTCTTCGCGCTCGAGCGGTTGATCTCGTCGAGCAGCACGAAATTCGCGTGCACCGGGCCGAGCTGGGTCTCAAAGCTCGACTTGGCGTAGTCGAAGATCTGGGTGCCGATGATGTCGCTGGGGAGCAGGTCGGGGGTGCACTGGATGCGCTTGAAGCTCGCGTGCACCGCATCGGCGAGTGCCTCCGCCGCGGTCGTCTTCGCGAGGCCGGGCACCGACTCGAGCAGGATGTGACCGCCGGTCATGAGTGCGATCAGCAGGCTCGTGCGGAGCCCCTTCTGCCCGACGACCTTCTCGTCGTACGACGACGTCACCGTCGTCAGGATCGACGTCGCCCTCTCGAGTTCGTCGGGGCTGATCCGGATGCGGGGCGCGTCAGTCACGTTCTCTTTCTTCGGCCAGTCGAAGGTTACGGCGCGAGGACCGCGGCGATCGAGTCAATCGCAACCGACTGGCGGTCTCCTGTGCGACGGTCCCAGAGTTCGACGTTGCCCTCTGCGGCGCCGCGCCCCACGATCACGATCGTCGGAACACCGAGCAGCTCGGCGTCGCCGAACTTGACGCCGGCCGACACCTTGGGCCGGTCGTCGAGCAGAACGTCCTTGCCGCGCGCCTCGAGTTCGGCGGCGATGGCCTCGGCGACCGCGTGAATCCCGGCCTCCTTCGTCGCGGCGATCACGAGCACGTCGTAGGGGCTGACGTTGGCGGGCCAGATGAGACCCTTCGCATCGTTGTTCGCCTCGGCGATCACGGCGAGGATGCGGGTGACGCCGATGCCGTACGAGCCCATCGTGACGGTGACGAGCTTGCCGTTCTCGTCAAGCACATTGAGTCCGAGGGCCTCCGCGTACTTGCGGCCGAGCTGGAAGACGTGGCCGATCTCCATGCCGCGGGCTGTCTCGATCGGGCCGGAGCCGTCGGGGGCGAGGTCGCCCTCGCGCACCTCGGCGACCTCGAGGAAGCCATCGGCGGAGAAGTCGCGACCGGCGACGAGGCCGAAGACATGCTTCTGGTCGATGTTCGCTCCGGTGACCCACTGGGTGCCGTCGACGATGCGCGGGTCGAGGAAGAAGCGGATGCCCGTGGACGACGCCGGCGCGTGGCCGGCGGGGGCCTCGGCATCCGGCGTGCGGGGCTCGTTCGACTTGCCCGACTTGGACTTCGGCGCCTCGGCGACGACGCCGCGGCCGAGCACCGCTCCGTCGGCCGACCACGGGCCGATGTAGCCCTTGACGAGCTGCGGTTCTCTGGCGAAGTCGGCTGCGGTGGCCGCTTCGACCTCGGCCGGGGCGAACGCGACCTCGATGCGCTTGAGGTCGACCTCGCGGTCGCCGGGCAGCCCGATCGAGATGAGCTCACGACTGCCGTCGAGGTGGCTGAGGGCGAGCACGACGACCTTGAGGGTGTCGGCGGCGCTCCACTCGCGGCCGTCGGGGCGCGGGTGGCTCGCGTTGGCAAGGTCGACGAGGCTCTGGATGGTCGGCGTGTTCGGGGAATCGAATACTTCCGGGGCGGGGAAACCGGAGTGGTCGATCGCCGCGGGCACGATCGTGCGGAAGGCCTCGACGTTGGCGGCGTAGCCGCCTCCGGTGCGCACGAAGGTGTCCTCGCCGATCGGGGTCGGGTGCAGGAACTCCTCGCTGCGCGAGCCGCCCATCGCACCGGCATCCGCCTGCACGATCACGTAGTCGAGGCCGAGGCGCTGGAAGATGCGCTCGTACGCGTCGCGCTGAGCCTGGTAGCTCGCGTCGAGGCCGGCGTCGGTGTAATCGAAGGAGTAGGCGTCCTTCATCGAGAATTCGCGGCCGCGGAGGAGGCCCGCGCGGGGGCGCGCCTCGTCGCGGTACTTGTCCTGGATCTGGTAGATCGACAGCGGGAGGTCCTTGTAGGAGCCGTAGAGGTCCTTGACGAGCAGCGTGAAGACCTCTTCGTGGGTCGGCGCGAGCAGGTAGTCGGCGCCGTGCCGGTCCTTGAGGCGGAAGACGCCGTCGCCGTATTCGGTCCAGCGCCCGGTGATCTCGTACGGCTCGCGCGGCAGCAGTGCCGGGAAGTGCACCTCCTGGGCGCCGATGCCGTCCATCTCCTCGCGGATGACCGCCTCGATCTTGCGGCGCACCTTCAGGCCGAGCGGCAGCCAGGCGAAGACGCCCGGGGCCTGGCGGCGGATGTATCCGGCACGCACGAGCAGGCGGTGACTGGTCACATCCGCGTCGGACGGGTCTTCACGGAGAGTGCGGACGAAGAGCTGAGAGAGGCGAGTTGGCACAACCGCAATGATACCGCCGAGGTTCGGGTGGCTCGTGCGGTGCGGTGCGGGCAGCCGGTGCCGCCACCTGCGCCGTCGTGCGCCGCGCATCGCGCCGAATGTGCCTCCCCGCGCCCGGTGTGCCCGCTGCTGCAGCCACTCTCGGCGTCAACAGGCACACTCGGTGCTGTCACGCCCCGACTACACCCCTGTGGTGGTCATTCGCCCGTGATTGAGCGCAACACACGGGCAACGTGGCCGCGGGCAGCGGTCGCCCCAAAAGCGCGGGTCACACGAGCCGACGCGGCCCCAGAGGCTAGACCGTAACGACCTCGGGCGAACCGATCGCGCCCGGCGGCATCTCGGCGGCAAGCCGATTGGCCTCTTCGATGAGAGTCGCAACGATGTCGGCCTCCGGCACGGTCTTGATGACCTCGCCCTTGACGAAGATCTGGCCGCGACCGTTGCCGCTCGCCACTCCGAGGTCGGCCTCGCGGGCCTCGCCCGGTCCGTTCACGACGCAGCCCATGACGGCGACGCGCAACGGAACCGTCATACCCTCGAGGCCGTCGGTGACGTCGTTGGCCAGCTTGTAGACATCCACTTGGGCGCGTCCGCAGCTCGGGCAGGAGACGATCTCGAGCTTACGCTCGCGGAGGCCGAGCGACTGCAGGATCTGCAGCCCGACCTTCACCTCCTGGGCGGGCGGCGCCGAGAGCGACACGCGGATGGTGTCGCCGATGCCCTCGCCGAGCAGGATGCCGAAGGCGGTCGCCGACTTGATCGTGCCCTGGAACTCGGGGCCGGCCTCGGTCACGCCGAGATGCAGCGGCCAGTCGCCGCGCTCGGCGAGCAGGCGATATGCCTTGACCATGGTGACGGGGTCGTTGTGCTTGACGGAGATCTTGAAGTCGTGGAAGTCGTGCTCTTCGAACAGGCTCGCCTCCCACACGGCGCTCTCGACGAGCGCCTCGGGGGTGGCCTTGCCGTACTTCTGCAGCAGGCTGGGCTCGAGCGAGCCGGCGTTGACGCCGATGCGGATGCTGACGCCGGCGGCCTTCGCTGCGGCGGCGATCTTGCCGACCTGGTCGTCGAACTTGCGGATGTTGCCCGGGTTCACCCGCACCGCGCCGACGCCGGCGTCGATCGCGCTGAAGACGTAGCGGGGCTGGAAGTGGATGTCGGCGATCACGGGGATCTGGCTCTTGCCGGCGATGATGTGGAGCACGTCCGCGTCGTCCTGGTGCGGGACGGCGACGCGCACGATGTCGCATCCGCTCGCCGTCAGCTCCGCGATCTGCTGCAGGGTCGCGTTGATGTTGGTGGTCTGCGTCGTGGTCATCGACTGCACGCTGACCCTGGCGTCACCGCCGACCTTGACCTTGCCGACCGAGATCTGGCGGGTCTTGCGACGCGGGGCGAGGGTGGACGGGACTTTGGGCATTCCCAGATTGACTGCAGGCACCCGCCTAGCTTACGACGCGGGCGAGGGGACAAGCTGGAAGAGTCGGGTACGGATGGACTCGTTGGGTGGATTGACGAGGCACATCACGATCCGTCGCCTCCGCGTGCCGCGCGTCCGGCCGCGCCGAGTGTGCCTATCCGCGACGAGTGTGCCTATTCGAACGGGCACTCTCGTCGCGTTGGGGCACACTCGGCACGCAGCGACCCGAGGGTGGCGAATGTGCCCGTTGGCGCCCAGTGTGCCCGTTTGGGTGCCCCCAACGCGGAGGTGGCTGGCGGCGCGCCAGCGGCGCCGAGTGTGCCCGTTAGCGCCGAGCGTGCTCGTTCCAACGGGCACTTTCGTCGCGTTGGGGCACAGTCGGCACGCACTCTCTGCGCGGAGGTGGCCGCCGCGAGTCGGCGGCGCCGAGTGTGCCTGTACGAACGGCGGCTCGAGCCCTTCGACGGGCTGAACCCGCCCCGGGCCACGACCTAGATTGAGGTCCGAAGCCGCGCTCAGCGCACCATTCTGATGTCCCGAACGCCGCCGAAGTCCTCATCGATCTTCTCGGCGCCGTCCGGCGAGAACCCGTTCCGCGCGTAGAAGGCGTGGGCGCGCGGGTTGTCCGCCAGCACCCAGAGGGATGCGCCTCGGCCGCCGAGCGCGGCATCGAGGAGCAGCTGTCCCCGCCCCGAGCCGTGGTGCGCCGCGAGCAGGTAGATGGCACCGACCTCGAGGGTCCGCACCGGGGGCTCGTCGCGCGACGGGCCGGTGCACGCGAATCCGACGATCTGCCCGTCGAGGATCGCCACCCATACCGTGCCCGATTCCGCCGCGATGATCTGGTTCCACATCCGGGTTCTGGCGCTGGCGGGGAAGCTCTCGATGACGCCGTCGGGGAACTTTCCCGAATAGGTCTCGATGTGCGCCAGGTAATGGACGCGGCCAATCTCGTCCGCGTCGCCGATCAAGGCCTGCCGCACGGAGCCGGCCACCTCTTAGACCCGCCTCTCGTGCCGCAGCGGCTTCAGTCGGAGAGGCGCGTCGGTCGCGGGCGGGAACTCGCAGGTGAACTCGCCCTCGTAGCCGAACAGGAATCCGAAGAACGCGTTGCGCACCTCCATCCTGATGCGGAACACCCCCGCCTCATCGTCGAAGCTCTCGTGCAGGTCGGCGCGGCCGCTGAACAGCATGGGGAAGCGGTACGAGACCCCGCCCTCGTGGAACCGCTGCGCTCCCGAGCGCAGGTGCAGCGATCCGTCGGGCAGGACCGCGAGGTCGAGGTCGACGGCGAGGTGCTGGTGGGTGCCGAGGTAGTCGACGATTCGTCCCTCGCTGAGGATCATCGTGGCGTCGAACCTGCTGGGCGCCGATCGGATGCTGTATTCGCGCACGAACGTCACCGTCTCGCGGCCGTATGGGTCGAGGTAGGGGAAGTTGTGCACCGTGAACGCGACGTCGTCGCCGTGGTCGGGGATGAGGATGTTGCGCACCTTGCCGAGCTGCAGGAAGGGGACCGTCCACCACGGCCCGCGGCGGATCCGGGCCATCACGCCGGTGCCGACGCATCCGTACCCCGCCTCCAGCCCCACGCCGAACCGGCGGCGCATCATTGGATGCAGCCTGGCGAAGTCCTCGCCGAGCGCGGCCTCGAAGATCGAGGTCATGGCGCCTCCAGTGCGTCGAGGGTCGCCGGCGCCGCGTCCATCGCGCGGCCGCGCGCCGGGGTGCGCAGGCACCGCGACGCCCTGGGCCGCCCCGGCATCCAGAACAGGAGAACGGATGCCACCGGCCAGCGCTCCGGCGGGGTGCCGGTCTCAGCCCAGATCCGGAGACGGTCGAAGCTCCACGCGGTCATCCAGCCGATCAGGCGGCGCAGCACAAGCCGGTTCAGCACGCGCCCCCAGCCGGGCGTGTAGTCGTAGCCGGTGATGAAGGTGACCGTGGAGCCCGTGGGCACGTAGCGCCAGTACCCGCGGCCGGCGCCGAGCGGCGAGAGCCGGTCGCCGGTACTGAACCTCAGCGCCGAGGTGCGGGTACCGTCGGGGCGGCGGCGCTCCCCCAGCGAGGTGCCCGTACCGCGGATCGTGTGGAAGGGCAGGCTCCGCTCGTAGTCGAAGCGGTAGCCGCCGTCGGGGAGGTTTCCTGTCGGCACGATCCGCGAGAAGCGCAGGTCCCAGCGGGAGTGCAGCGAGGGGTCCTGGGTCAGCTGCCAGACACGATCCATGTCGGCGTTGACGACGATTTCGACGTAGATGGCCGTTGGCGCCCGGCCGGTCATCCGGCCACGCCCCCGCCGATTCGATCAAACCTGAGGGTTGGTCCGGTCGACATGGGTTTGACGATACTCCGTGCGGAGCCGACGTCAGTACCCGACCTGCCCCGCGCCGGGCACGCGCTCGGAGGCCGGCACCCGCAGCACGTCCCGGATCGCGGCGATGACGGTCGCCACCGACGCCTTCCGCAGCACCTCGGGCCGGGAGAGGATGTCGATCTGGCGCCCGATCTCGATTCCCGCGAGTGGCTTGAGCACGACGCCCGGGTGGGCATCGGGGTTGCCCATGTAGCGCGGCAGCAGCGCGACGCCCTGTCCCGCCGCGACGAGGGAGACGACGATGGGGAACTCGTTGAGCCGGTGGCGCACGCGCAGCGTGGCGCCGGCCGCGGCGCCGAGGGCGTGCAAGGCGGATGCGAGCGGGAACGACTCCTGCACCGAGATCCATTCCTCGTTCGCGAGGTCCGCCGGCTGCACCTCGGTCGCCCCGGCGAGCCGGTGCCCCACGTGCATTGCCACGTCGAGCGGCTCGAACACGAGCGGAGTGACGGCGATAGACGCGGGCCAGGGGTTGCCCCAGGGCAGCCGGTGGGCGATCACGAGGTCGACGTCGGCGACGAGCCGGGCGAACGTATCGACGGTGACGTCCGTGTCGCTGCAAATCACCCGTGGGCCGCTCTCGGCATCCATTCTCCCCAACAGTTTCGGGAAGATCGCGAGTGCGGCACTGTGCAGCGCCGCGACGGTCACCTCGCCGCGGCCGTCGGAGAAGTGGCGTTGCACAGCGAGCTCAGCGTCGCTCATCGATGCCAGCACGTGCACGGCCGCCGCGGCCAGCACCCGGCCTGCCTCGTTGAGCACGAGGGTGCGGCCGCTCTTGGCGACGAGCTTTTCGCCCATCTCGTCCTGCAGCGCCCGCAGCTGCTGCGACACGGCGGACGTCGTGACCGACAGCCTCGCGGCTACCGCGCTGAGGCTGCCGAGTTCGGAGAGTTCGCGTACGATCCGCAGCTGGTACAAATCCATGAAGCAAATCTAAACTATCGGTGCATAAGACAGCGTTGTTGCTTAGGCGTTAGTGCCGCAGGATTCATCTGTGCCTCCCCGCCTTCTCCGCCGCCTCGCCCGCGCCCAGCCCACCGACCTCATCTTGATTGCCGTCGCATTCTTCTGGGGCAGCAGCTTCCTCGTCACGAAGATCGTGCTCGAGCGGGTGAGCATCGGTGCGACCCTCGGGCTGCGCTTCCTGATCGCGGCGGCCGTGTTGGCCGTGGTCGTCGTCCTCCGCCGGGAGCGGGTGTTCACGATCGCGAACCTCGCCGCCGGTTTGATCATCGCGCTGATCGTCGGCACCGTGATGGCGCTCGAGACGGCCGGGGTCAGCGTCACGAGCGCCACGAACGCGGGCCTCATCATCAGCCTCGCGATCATCATCACGCCGCTGTTCGACTCCCTCTTCAAGCGCAGCTGGCTGCCGGGCGGCTACTTCCTCTGCTCCGCGGCGGCGGTCGTGGGGGTGGCGCTTCTCGTCACGCAGGGCGGCGCGTACCTGCCCCGCGCGGGCGATCTCGTCATCCTCGCCGCGGCCGTCGTGCGCGGCTTCGGCACCACGGTCATCTCGCGGCTGACCCGGTCGCAGTCGTCCAGCCCCCTGTCGCTCACGTTCGTGCAGCTCGCGGTGATGGGCGTCGCGTTCACCCTCGCCGACCTGGCCGGCGTGCGGGATGCCGTCTCGACGATCGGCTGGACGGACTGGGCCGCGCTGGGGTACCTGGCCGTCGCCTGCTCGGTCTTCGCCTTCCTCGCCCAGACCTGGGCGATCAAGAAGACATCCGCATCGCGGGCGAGCCTCCTGCTCGGCTCGGAGCCGGTGTGGGCCGTGCTCGTCGGGGTCGCGGTCGGCGGCGAGGCCCTCGGCACACTGGGGTTCGTCGGAGCGGCGGTGATCATCGCCGCGACCTACGTCGGACAGGGCATCGAGGCACGGCATCGCGCCAGCGCGGCCGCCGCGGCCGGCGGACCGGTCCCCGCACCCACTCCCGTTCTCACGGGCTGAGGCCTGCGGCCGGGCAGCGCGGCGGATGCCAGTCGCTGCCGATGCCGGGAGGTCACGTGCCGTGCCCGAGGGCCAGCCGCTCACTCAGCCAGCGCTTGTGCTGCGCCCAGGGATCCTCGACGCCGTCGCCCAGAATCCGGATGTGCTGGGCGAGGGCATCGTGCACCTCGAACCATTCGCTGCGCAGGATGCGATGGGCCGCGAACTGCGCGTGCCTGCGCTGCTCGAGCAGGCGGTCGCCGCGTTCGAAGGCGAGCAGTTCGTCGTAGCGGAGCCCGGCCAGCCGTTGGCGAGGATTGCCGGACGTGCCGATCTTGATGCGATCGCGGAAGCGGAGGTAGTAGACGACGTCGACCCGAACCCCGACCCCGGATGCCTCCTGGTCGGGCATCTCGCCGACCCTCCACTCGCAGATGGCGCAGAGCCAGCCCGAGGGGTACCTGACGCCGAGACGGGAGCCGCAGGCCACACATGGTGAGGGGAGAACGTCGGTCACTCCGACCTCGCGGACCACCCAGTCGTGGGCGGCGAGGAGGTGCCGGGCGCAGAGGTTCAGTGGGGCGCCGGGCACGACCGGCTCGTCGCAGGCTTCCCCGGTGTCGGAGGCGATCGCGCAGGTGGTGCGGGAGCTCATCCATCCACGCTACGCCGGGCGACCGACAGTGCGGCAGGGCCCGGCGTCACCGTGCGCCCGCTGACCGACGCAACCGGTGCGCCGGTCCCCCAGCCAGCTCATGCGGGTGTTGTTCAGTCACGCGGGTGCGATTACACCCGCATGAGTGAACAACAGCCGCGCGACCGTGCGCCGGCCGCGCGACCGCGTGCCCACCTGCGATTGCCGGCCACCGGAGCGGCGCCGCCGTCGCGCGATCGCTCAGTCCGTCGGCGTGGCCGCCCCCGGCGTGGCCGCCCCCTGCAGCGCCGCGGCGAGCGCCTCGTCGAACGCCGCCGCGTGCTCGAGGTGCGGCGAGTGCCCACAGTCCGTGAGCACGAGCTCGGTGTAGGACCCGCCGGCCGCCCGGTACGCATCGAGCACCGCACGCGTCTGGGCGACCATCGGCTGCGCCGGCGCCACATCCTGGCCCGGCCAGCCCGGGATCACCCCGAGCTGGCCGAGGTAGTTGATGTCGAACAACGAGGTGTCCGAGACGATGACGTCATCGGCTCCGCGCACCCACAGGATGGGCGGCTTGAACGCAAGGTCGACGATCCCCGCCACGTTGAAGTTCGTCGGCGCCATGGTGTTGAGCACTCCCCGGCGGCCCGCGGCGAAGCCCGGCCAGCTCTCGGACGTCACCGAATCGCCGGGATAGTTGCCGACCCCGGTCGAGGTGGTGAGCATCGACTCGACCCAGATGTCCTCGAAGTCGAGCCTCTCGTAGCTGTTCACGTAGGTGGAGCGATAGACCCCGCGCGGTGAGCCCGCCTCATCGGACGTGTCGTGCCCCGCGAGCCGGGCAATGAAGTCGGGGTTGCCTCCCCCACCGCCGGTGCCGGCACCGTCGACCGACAGCATCCGCCCGTCCGCCCCGGCCGTGCCGCCGAAGCCGAACGGCGAGACCGGTGCGACGAGGGTGAGCCCGTCGACGAGCCCCTCGCGCTCGAGCAGCAGCTGCAGCACCACGCCGCCGCCCATGCTCCACCCGACGAAGTGGGCGTTCGAGACGCCGAGTTCGGCCAGCACAGACGCGACGTCGTCGGCGAAGTCGCCGAGTCCGCGCGTCGCGTCGACGTCGAGGGTCTCGCTGTCGCCGAAGCCGCGCAGGTCGATCGCGAGAGCGCGCACCGCGTCGGGCAGGGCGAGCATGCTGGGCTGCCAGAACAGCGACGACGAGACGTTGCCGTGCACGAAGACGACCGTCGGGCCGCCGTCCCGACCCGGGCGTTCGAGAACGGATGCCGTGAGCCGCGGCGTCGTCACGGAGCGGCGGGTGATGCCGTCGAACAGCGTCTCGATCATGATGCTGCCAGCCCCGCCGTCGCGACAACCACCGGCACGATCAGCGCCGGTTCCGTGGCGGCGACCACCTCCTCGGCGGTCACGCCCGCGGCGAGCTCGCGCAGCACCAGGCCGTCGTCGGTGACGTCGATCACGGCGAGGTCGGTGATGATGCGGTCGACCACGCGTCGCCCGGTGAGCGGCAGCGAGCACTCGTTCACAATCTTCGGACTACCGTCCCGCGCGACGTGCTCCATGAGCACGATCACCCGATCGGCCCCATGCACGAGGTCCATCGCGCCGCCGGGCCCCTTCACCATCTTGCCGGGGATCATCCAGTTGGCGAGGTCGCCGCGGGCCGACACCTGCATCGCGCCGAGGATCGCCGCGTCGATCTTCCCGCCGCGGATCATGCCGAAGCTCATCGCCGAGTCGAAGAACGCCGAGCCGGGCAGGAGGGTCACCGTCTCCTTGCCCGCGTTGATGAGGTCCGGATCGACGTGCTTCTCGAGCGGGTACGCGCCGACCCCGAGGATGCCGTTCTCGGACTGCAGCACGACCGTCATCCCGCTCGGCACGTAGTTCGGCACGAGCGTCGGCAGCCCGATTCCGAGGTTCACATAGGAGCCGTCGGTCAGCTCCATGGCCGCGCGTGCGGCCATCTGGGTTCGGGTCAGCGCCATGGTCAGGCTCCTTCGGTCGGTGCGGCGGCGGATGTGGTGGCGGATGTGGCGGTGTCGGATGCGACTGACGCAGCCGTGACGGTGCGCTTCTCGATGCGCTTCTCGATGTCGGCGCCGACCTCGACCACCCGGTGCACGTAGATGCCCGGGAGGTGCACGTGGTCCGGGTCGATCTGGCCGGGTTCGACGAGTTCCTCGACCTGGGCGATACAGATCCGGCCGGCCATCGCCGCGAGCGGGGAGAAGTTGCGGGCCGACTTGTTGAAGACCAGGTTGCCATGCCGGTCGCCGCGCAGCGCGTGCACGAGCGCGAAGTCAGTCGAGATGGACGTCTCGAGAACAAACTCGAGCGGACGCCCGCGCACGTCGAACTCGCGCACCTCCTTGGGCGGCGAGGCCAGGGCGACCCCGCCGTGGCCGTCGTAGCGCAGTGGCAGCCCGCCCTCCGCGACCTGGGTGCCCACGCCGGTCTGGGTGAAGAAGGCGGCGATGCCCGATCCCCCGGCGCGCAGCTTCTCGGCGAGCGTTCCCTGCGGCGTCAACTCGACCTCGAGCTCGCCCGAGAGGAACTGCCGCTCGAACTCCTTGTTCTCGCCCACGTACGACGAGGTCATCTTGCGGATGCGGCGGGCGGCGAGCAACAGGCCGAGGCCCCAGTCGTCGACGCCGCAGTTGTTGCTCACGACCTCGAGGTCGCGCACGCCGAGGTCGAGGATCGCCTCGATGAGGGCCATCGGGTTGCCGCACAGGCCGAATCCGCCGACGGCGATCGTGGCGCCGTCGAAGAGGTCGGCGACTGCGTCCGCGGCATTCGCCGCTGTCTTGTCGATCGTCATAGTGCGCGCTCCCGTGTTGGTGTTCGTGTGGGCGTTCGTGTCGGCGTTCGTGTCGGCGTCGCGAACGCGATCACCGGGCGCACGATGGTGAGCACCTCGCGCATGCCATGCTCGGCCATCACGATCGTGTAGTGGTTGACGCCGTCGATCTCGTGGATGCCCAAGCGGGGCACTCGCTCCCCCCACTCCGCGACCGTCTGCTCGCTGTAGAGCCCGGGAAGCTCGTTCGACAGGTTGCGCGGTGCCCTGATGAACCGCAGGGGAACGCGGATGCGCGCGAGGGCGGCGGCGTACCCCTCGTCGCCCGCGAGCTCGACGGCGTCCGCTGCGACGGCCTCGACGACGGCGGAGGGTGCGAGGTCCGGCGCCGTGCCCTGGAGGTCGTAGTCGACGTACTGCTCGATCGTCGGCGTCCAGTGCCCGACGAAGGCCGGATGCCCGCGCCAAAAGTCGCGGTAGTGCTCAACGCTCGGGAAGCGCAGCGCGAGGCGCCGCGCCGCCGGCCCGATGAGTGCCTCGGGCAGGTCCTCCGGGGCGACGCCGTCGGGGGCGGGGATCGGGAGCCCTCCGTCGATGAGCACGAGCCCGGCGACCCTGGTCGGATGGCGCGCCGCGAGGGTCGCGGCGACAAATCCGCCCATCGAGTGGCCCAGCACGACGCACCGCTCGACGCCGAACGCGTCGAGCACCGCCGCCGCGTCGTCGGCGTGGGCGGTCATTCCCCACGGCCCGCGCAGGGCGTTGCTGCGGCCGCGGCCGCGCAGGTCGGGGGCGATGATGCGCAGCTCGGGGGCGAGGGAGCCCAGCAGGGCCAACGCCCGGTGCGATGCCGTGATCCCGTGGATCGCGAGCACCGTCGGGGCGTCGTCCGGTCCCCACACCCCGACGGCGAGGTCGCCCCCGCGAACGGGGACGGTCGCCGTGCGGTATCGCGTGCCTGGTGCTGTGCTCATCGTGCGCTCCATCCTCCGTCCATCGTGTACGAGGCGCCAGTGACCATGCTGGCGGTCGCGCCGCTCAGCCATAGCACGAGGTCGGCGACCTCGGCCGGTTCGAGCAGCCGCTTGATCGCGCTCCCGGTGAGCATGACCTTCTCGATCACCTCGGACTCGGGGATGCCGTGGGCGATGGCCTGCTCCGCGATCTGCCGGTCGACGAGCGGTGTGCGTACATAGCCGGGGTTGACGCAGTTGCTCGTAACGCCGTGCGGCCCACCCTCGAGCGCCGTCACCTTGGACAGCCCTTCAAGCCCATGCTTCGCAGCCACATAGGCGGACTTGAACTCGCTCGCGCGCAGCCCGTGCACGGAGCTGATGTTGATGATTCGCCCGTACCCGCCCGCATACATGTGCGGCAGGGCAGCACGCACGAGCAGGAACGGAGACTCGAGCATGAGGCCGAGGATGTGGTGGAACTTGGCCGGATCGAAGCCCTCGATCGGGCTCACATGCTGGATGCCGGCGTTGTTGACGAGGATGTCGACGTCGAGGGTGAGGTCGGCGAGCGCCGCGGTGTCCGACAGGTCCACCTGCCACGCCTCGCCGCCGATGTCGTCCGCAACCCTGGTCGCGTCCTCGCCGTTGAGGTCGGCGACGACGACGAGCGCCCCTGCCTCGGCGAGGGCGCGGGCGACCGCCTCCCCGATACCGCTCGCGGCGCCGGTCACGAGCGCCTTGCGGCCGGCGAGTGGCGTCGTCATTCGAGTGTCCTCGTCATTGCGGTGCCTCCTTCGTCTCGGAATCCGAGCCGGGCGGGCGCGAGCCCAGCCCCGCTTGGATGAATCGCATCATCTCGTCGAACACCGTCGGGGGCACGACTCCCGCTGCTCCGTCGAGCGGGCCGTCCTCCGTGCCCTCCGCCCTGTCGCCCCACAGCACCCAGCGCATGCCGACCATCTCGCCGATGCCCATGAGCATCCAGGCCGCGACGGTCGGGTCTGCATCGATCTCGCCCGCGGCCTTGGCCCGCTCGAGCTCATCGGTGTAGCCCTCGACGATGCGGGTGTAGTGCCGCCGCAGTGCGCGCGGCGACACGAACTCCGCCTCGCGCACGATGCGGTAAAGCGCGGGGTGCGCTGCGGTGAACTCGAAGAAACCCTGGAATCCGAGCCGCTCGGCCTCGATGCGGGTCGTGCCCTTCGAGGCGGCTTCGCTCATACTGTGCCGAACGCGGCGGTTGAGGTCCTCGACGACCTCCTCGAACACGGCGAGCTTGCCGTCGAAGTAGAGGTAGAAGGTGCCCTGTCCGACGCCCGCCTCCTCGGTGATGCGCACGATCGAGGCCTCCGTGTAGCCGACCCTCGCTAAAATCGTCTCGGCCGCCTGCAGCAGCTTCGCCTTCGTGGCGATCCCGCGAGCGGTGCGTGGCTCCGTCTCGCTCATCGGGCGACCTCCCCCGACAGCTCGCGCCCGGCGAGCGCGACCTCGTCGGTCGCGATTCCGGTGCGGAGGACGACGTACGCGGCGTCGGTCTCGCCCCATCGGGAGTCGGGCACGCCGCCCACCGCGACGAGCGCTGGTCTCTTGTACTTCCTCGTGTCCTGGATGTGGGCGCCTCTCCTGGGAGGGGAAATGCAGCTGACCTGACACCTCGTTCAGGTTTCAGCACGACTCTAGGGTCCATCGCAAAGACTGTCAACCGGCGGGGGTACTGTCGAGATGAACGCAACCGGCGAAGGAGCCACCCATGTCGAACGACGTCGTTATCCTCGGTGCCGCACGCACCCCGCAGGGCCGCATCAAGGGCCAGCTCTCGACCCTGCCCGCTGTCGAGCTGGGCGCCATCGCGATCCGCGCGGCCGTCGCGAAGTCGGGCATAGACCCCGCCGCAGTGGACTTCGTGATCCTCGGCCAGGTGCTTCAGGCCGGCGCCGGGCAGAACCCCAGCAGGCAGGCCGCCATCAAGGCGGGCCTCGGCTGGAACGTGCCGGCCACGACCATCAACCGAGTGTGCCTTTCCGGCCTCAGCGCCATCATCGACGCCGCGAGACTCATTCGCACGGGCGAGGCGACTGTCGTCGTGGCCGGCGGCCAGGAGTCAATGTCGAACGCACCGCATCTTCTCGCGGGCTCCCGGGCCGGTTGGGCCTATGGAACGGTCTCCGCGCTCGACCACGCCGCCCATGACGGACTGACCGACGCGTTCGACGCCGTGTCGATGGGCGAGTCGACGGAGCGGCAAGTGACCGTGCTCGGCCTCACCCGCACAGAACAGGACGAGATCGCGGCGGGCTCGCACCAGCGGGCAGCCGCCGCCGCACAGGCGGGGCTCTTCGATGCCGAGATCGCCCCCGTCGAGATTGTCGGCCGCAAGGGCGACAGCACGGTGCTGACCACCGATGAGGGCGTCCGGCCCGACAGCACGGTCGAGTCGCTCTCCCGCCTCCGCCCCGCCTTCACGGCCGAGGGCACGATCACCGCCGGCAACTCCTCGCCGCTGAGCGACGGCGCCTCCGCGCTCGTGCTCGCCAGCCGCGACTACGCCGAGGCGAACTCGCTCCCCTGGCTCGCGATCGTCGAGCAGGCCGGCCAGGTCGCCGGCCCCGACAACTCGCTGCACTCGCAGCCGTCGCGCGCGATCAGCGCGGCACTGACGAAGGCGGGCTGGGCCGCCTCCGACCTCGACTTCGTCGAGATCAACGAGGCGTTCGCTGCCGTCGCCCTGCAGTCCTCGCGCGACCTTGGCCTGTCCGCCGAAATCGTGAACATCCACGGTGGGGCCATCGCGATCGGGCATCCGATCGGCTCCTCGGGAGCACGACTGGTGACGCACGCGGCGCACGAGCTCGCCCGCCGCGGCGGCGGACGGGCAGCAGTTGCCCTCTGCGGCGGCGGCGGCCAGGGCGACGCCCTGTTGCTTCGCCGCTGACCGGAACCGCGCCGGGTCAGAAGATGCTGATCGGCTTCACGATGTCGGCGTAGATGAGTAGGAGGCTCATCGCGCCCAGGACGACAACGACCCCCAGCGTGAGCGGCACGAGCTTGGCGGTGTCGACGGGACCGGGGTCCTTGCGTCCGAACAGCCGGGCGAAGAACCGGCGGATGCCCTCGAACAGCGCGCCGGCGACGTGGCCACCGTCGAGCGGCAGCAGCGGCACCAGGTTGAAGACCATGAGTGCCACGTTCAGCGACGCGAGAATCCCGATGAGCGCAGAGGCACGCTCGACGATCGGAATCGTGTCGATGCTCGCGATCTCCCCGGCGACACGGCCGACGCCGACGACGCTGATGGGCCCGTTCGGGTCGCGCTCCTCGGGCCCGAAGGCCGCGTTTGCGACGTCGACGAGTCGCTGCGGGAGGTTGAGGATAAGGTTCCCGACGCGCGAGATGTTGTCGCCGACCGCCGGGAGAACGGCGCTCACGGGCTGCTGCACGACCTCGATCGCGGCGCCGATGCCGAGGAAGCCGACATCCTGGGTGACCGGGTCGCCGCCTGCATCCTCCACGATGACCCCGGCCTCGTCGACCACGTACCGCTCGGACAGGCTCGGGACGGCGGTCAGCGGCACCTCGGAGCCGTCGCGGTCGACGACGATGCGCAGTTCCTGGTCGGGGGCGGCCCTGATGATCTCGGTGGCCTGCTCCCAGCTCTCGATCGGCGTTCCGTCGATCGACGCAATCGTATCTCCGGGGAGGATTCCGGCAGTGGCACCCGGCGATTCGGGGTCGCCCGCGACGCAGTCCTGGCGATCGCTCGTCGCCGGCAGAACGCACTCGGAGACGCTGCCGATAGTCGTCGACTGCTGCGCGACCCCGAAGCCCACGAGCACGACCGCGTAGAGCACGACCGCGATGACGAGGTTCATGAACGGCCCGCCGAGCATGATGATGATGCGCTTGAACACCGGCAGCCGATAGAACGTGCGGTGCTCGTCGCCCGCCGTCACCGTGTCGGCGCTCGCCGTCCGGGCATCCTGCACGAGGGTCTGGAAGAACCCGGTGCTCGCCGTGCGCGCCCCGGAGCCGCGTGCCGGCGGAAACATCCCCGCCATCGAAATGTAGCCGCCCAGCGGGATCGCCTTGATGCCGAACTCGGTCTCGCCGCGGGTGCGCGAGAAGAGGGTCGGCCCGAATCCGATCATGAACTGGCTCACCCTGACGCCGAAGAGCTTCGCTGGCACGAAATGTCCGAGCTCGTGGAGGGCGATCGAGAGGGCCAGGCCGACGACCATGATCAGGATGCCCACACTGAAGAGCACGACGATTTCCACGGGTCGATAGTACGCGCGCTGTGCTCGGGGAGTGCTGAACGACGGCGATGTTGCGCGCCAGAGGGGTCGAGCGGTGCCGGAGTCGCCCTTAAGATTGGCACCATGACATCCTCTTCCGCCGGGAGCGCCTCCTCCGACGAGCAGGTGGGCAACACGCTCTCCGACCGTTACCTGATTGAGGAAGTGCTCGGCATGGGCGGAATGTCGACCGTGTACCGGGCGTCGGATGCCGCGCTCGGCCGCACCGTCGCCCTCAAGGTGTTCCGCGCCGATCTCGCCGACGCCGACGACCTCCGCCGCCAGCAGTCCGAGATCCAGCTGCTCGCAAGCCTCAACCACTCGACCCTCGTCACGCTCTACGACGCCATCACCGATGAGGCCGACCGGGTCGCGCTCGTACTCGAGTACGTCGAGGGGCGCGACCTGCGCGATGAGCTCGCCGCGGGCGGCATCGACGAGCGCACGACCGCGATGATCGGCGCCGACATTGCGGACGCCCTCAACTACGTGCACGCGCGCGGGATTGTGCACCGCGACCTCAAGCCGGGCAACCTGCTGATCCCCACGCAGACTCCCGGCTCCACCGGACCGCGGGCGAAGCTCACCGACTTCGGCATCGCGCGGATCATCGACGACACCCATCTGACGGCCGCCGGCTCGGTCATCGGCACGGTCGGCTACCTGAGCCCCGAGCAGGCGCTCGGCGCGCCGATCGGTCCGGCGAGCGACGTGTACTCACTCGGTCTCGTGCTGCTGGAGTGCCTCACCGGCGCCCGCGCGTTCGGCGGCACCGGCGTCGAGGCGATCGCCGCGCGGATCTCCCGCGACCCGGAGATCCCCGCCAGCCTGAGCCAGCCGTGGATCGAAGCCCTCGGGCGGATGACCAGGCGCACCCCCGACGAGCGTGCGACCGCGGCGGAGGCAAGCGAGCTTCTGAGCAAGATCGCCCTCTCCCTGCCAGCCGAGTCGCCGGGCGAGCTGCCGGGCGAGCTGCCGGGCGAGCAGGGTGCGGACACGCCCACCATCCCCTTCACGCCGCTCACCCCCGCCGACGTCACTGCGCCGCACTCCCACGACTCGGACGACTCGACCGCGGCGGTCGCGGCGGGAGACTCCGATCCGACAGCGGCGCACAACAGTGGGAGGCCAGTCGACGCGGCGACGGCCGTGATGCCGACGGCGATGTCCGGCTTTGCCGGGTCGAACGACACGACGGCGGCGTTCGGAGGGTCGAACGACGCGACGGCGCGCTACGCCACCGCAACGCCGCCGGCAGCATCCGCCGCATCCGCCGCTCCGTCAACGTCTGCCACGTCCGCCGCATCCGCTGGAAGGTCGGCCCCGACCACACCCGCACGAGATCGCGGAACGCGGCCGAACCGCCGGCGGCTCGTCACCGTGATCGCGGCCATCGCCGCGCTGTTCATCGTGGGCTCCGCGATCGGAGCGCTCGTCGTGCAGGGCCAGGCCAACGAGCCAGCGGAGGCGACGATCGAGTACCCGTCCGTCGACGGCGAGCTCGGCAGCCACCTCGAACAGCTTCAGGGAAGCGTGACCCCATGATCCGAGCCGCTACCGCCCGCACCGCCACCGCGCTGACCGCCACCATGCTCGCCGTCACCCTGCTGCTTGGCGGGTGCGCGTCACCGGCCGCCTATTCGGAGGAGACCGCGCAGGACCTCCAGCAGCGTGTGCTCGCCGTGACGGATGCTGCCGCAGCCGCCGACTACGCCGCCGCTCAGGTGCGCATCGATGAACTCCGGGCTGCGGCGAACGACGCCCTCGCCAAGGGCGACCTCAGCGAGGAGCGTCACGCGGCGATCGTGTCGGCCCTCGACCTCGTCGAGTCGGACATCTCCACGGCGCTGGCCGCCGAGGCAGCCGCCGCCGAGGAAGCCGCACGCCTCGCCGAGGAGCAGCGCCTCGCCGAGGAGGCCGCCGCCGCCGCTGAGGAGGCCGCACGCCTCGCCGAGGAGAAGGCGAAGGAGCAGGACAACGGGGACAAGCCCGGGAAGGGCAGCAAGGACGACGACTGACGCGACGTCCGCCGGCGCCCGTCAGCCGATGGCCTGGATCCGCGCATCCGCCGCGTCGCGCGCCCAGCGCTCCGCCTCGAGCACCCCGGCCAGCGTGACCTCTCCCCCGTTGTGCGCGTCGACGACCGCGCTCACGACATCGAGAATGTCGAGGTAGCCGATCCGCCCCGCGTGGAAGGCCAGGACGGCCTGCTCGTTGGAGGCGTTGAACACGGCCGGCCAGGTGGCGCCGGCCCGTCCGACGCTCTTGGCGAGTTCGACCGCGGGGAAGGCCTCCGCGTCGAGCGGCTCGAAAGTCCAGGTGCTCGCCGCCGTCCAGTCGAGCGGGGCACCGACGCCGGGAACCCGGTGCGGCCAGTCGAGGCCGAGCGAGATCGGCAGGCGCATGTTCGGCGGCGACGCCTGCGCGATGGTGGAACCGTCGACGAACTCGACCATCGAGTGCACGATCGATTGCGGGTGCACCGTTACGTCGATCGCCTCGTACGGCACGTCGAACAGCAGGTGGGCCTCGATGACCTCGAGCCCCTTGTTGACCAGGGTCGCGGAGTTCGTCGTGATGACGAGCCCCATGTCCCAAGTGGGATGCGCAAGGGCCTCGCGCGGGGTGACGGAGGTGAGCGACTCGCGTGTGCGCCCCCGGAACGGCCCCCCGGATGCCGTAAGCACCAGCCGGCGCACCTCGCCGGGCTCGCCGGACCTGAGTGCCTGAGCGATCGCGGAGTGCTCAGAGTCCACGGGAACGAGCTGGCCAGGCCGGACGAGCCGCTTCACCAGATCGCCGCCGACGATGAGGCTCTCCTTGTTGGCGAGAGCGAGCGTCGCGGTCGTCTCGAGCACAGCGAGGGTGGGGCCGAGCCCGACCGAGCCGGTGATCCCGTTGAGCACGACATCGGCCGACACGGTGCGCACGAGCTGCTCCGCCTCGGCGGACCCGAGTGCGATGTGCTCCACGCCGAACTCGGCCCCCTGCTGGGTTGCCAGCTCGCGGTTGCGGCCGGCCCCGAGGCCGACCACCTCGAACCGGTCGGGGTTGGCCCGGATCACGTCGAGAGCTTGCACTCCGATCGAGCCGGTGGAGCCGAGGATGATGACGCGACGCATGGCCCCATCCTGCCACCGCCGCTGGCGCCCGCTACGCGAACAGCCCAGCCGCGGTGATCGCGGCTGGGCTGTTCGGCGTGCTGGTGCTTCCGGGCGCCGGTGCTACTGGGTGGCGAGGATGTCGACGACGAAGACGAGCGTGTCGGTCGCGCCGATCGGCGAGCCCTCCGGCGGCGCGTCGCCGTAGCCCTCGGCGGGCGGGATGACCGCGATCACCTGGGAGCCGACCTTCTGGCCGACGAGCGCCTTCGAGAACCCGGGGATCACTCCGCCGGTCGGGAAGGTGGCTGGCTCGCCGCGTTCCCAGCTCGAGTCGAAGATCTCCCCCGTGCCCCAGACCATGCCCGTGTACTGCACGGTGACGTTGGCGCCCTCTGCGACCTCCTCGCCGTCACCCGTGATGAGGTTGGCGATCTTGAGCTCGGCGGGGGCCTCGGCATCCGGGATCGTGATCGTGGGCGCGCCGTCCTCGGCGAGTTCCACGGCCGGGAAGCCCTCCTCGGCCGGCTGCGCCTCTCCCTCGGCGCGGGGCAGCACCTTGACGGGTTCGGAGATCTCGACCACGTCGATCACGAACACCATGGAGTCCTTGGCGCCGACCTTCAGGTCGGCCTGGCCGGCGTCCTGGAAGGCGTCCGCCGGCGGGATGACCGCGACGACGCGGTCTCCGGTGGTCGAGCACTGGAGGGCCTTGAGCAGGCCCGGAAGCAGCTGGGCCTCGTCGAGTGTGAACTGCTGCTGGCCGTCCTTCTTGTAGGTCGTCTTCTCGATCTCGTCACCCGAGGTCGCGTTATATGCGGCGAAGTCGACCGTGACAATGCTGCCCTCGACCGCGACGACGTCGCCGTCGCCCTCCTCGACGACGGTGCGCTGGGTCTTCTCGGCCTTGAGCGGCGACTCGAACTTGACCTTGGGCGCCTTGCCCACCTCCCCGGAAACCTCGACCTTCTCGGAGCTTTCGCCGGACGCGGCGGCCTTGCAGTCCGGCGCATCGGCCTTGGCCGTTCCGGTGGTACACCCGACGAGGGAGAACATGACGGTGGCGATCGCAAGCGTCGTGAGGAGTTTCTTCGACAAAAGTCTGCTTTCTGGTGGGGATCAAAGTCAGCCGCAAGTGTGTCGCACCGATATTGGCGCAACCTGAACGGCCAACTTACTAGGCTACCCGACCGATCACGCGGCCGCGATAGCTGTGGCGACCTCATGGGTCACCGGGAAGGAGACCGATGCCGCAATGAAGCACTTCCGCTCGGCCTCCTCGTGCAGCTCGACGGCGAGAGCGACGACTGCGTCCTCCTGACCAGGCGCGGCCTCCACCGTGACCTGCGGATGCAGCACGACCGAGGTGATGCTGCCCCCGCCGTCGGGCGTCTGCGCGAGCACACCCACCGGCGCATCGGCGTACTCCGTCACGACGACACCGTGGCTCGCGGCGACATGGAGGTAGCTCAGCATGTGGCACTGGGCGAGCGCGGCGACGAGCAGCTCCTCCGGGTTCCAGCGGTCGCGGTCGCCGTGGAACACACGGTCGGCCGAGCCGCTGATGTCGGGCTTGCCGGCAGCTTGGATCACGTGCTGGCGACCATACGAGCGGT
The DNA here is from genome assembly GCF_040546025.1 of Marisediminicola sp. UYEF4. NCBI lineage: Bacteria > Bacillati > Actinomycetota > Actinomycetes > Micrococcales > Microbacteriaceae > Marisediminicola > Marisediminicola sp. UYEF4. Next base: position 54,587 of record NZ_JBEPNA010000017.1, read on the forward strand.
AGTCACTGGTGCCGGATCCGCGGTTGCCCTGCCACTGGATCCGCACGCTGTAGTGGTGCTCTGAATTCATTCGTTCCCTCACTGATTGCGGCTAAACTCAGTCCACCATGACTGACATCCTCTCCGCTCGCGCCGACGCGCCGGTTTCCCAGCAGCGCCGCATCCTCACCGCCATTCCGGGCCCGAAATCGACCGTGCTGCAGCAGAGGAGACTCGCCGCTGTGCCGTCCGGTGTCGGCTCTGCCCTTCCGGTGTATGTCGAGCGGGCACACGGTGCAATCGTCGTGGATGTCGACGGCAACCAGTTCATCGACCTCGGCTCGGGCATCGGCGTGATGACGATCGGCCACACCAATGCGGCGGTCGTCGCGGCGGCGACGGCGCAGCTTTCCGAGTTCACGCACGCGATGTTCACGATTACCCCCTATGAGAACTATGTGCGCGTCGCCGAGCTTCTCGCCGAGCACACCCCGGGTACGCACGCCAAGAAGACGATGCTCATCAACTCGGGCGCCGAGGCCGTCGAGAATGCCGTCAAGATCGCCCGCAAGCACACCGGCCGCAGCGGTGTCGCCGTGCTCGACCACGCCTACCACGGCCGCACGAACCTCACGATGGCGATGACGTTCAAGGCGATGCCGTACAAATCGGGCTTCGGTCCGTTCGCCTCCGACGTGCATCACGCGCCGAACTCCTACCCGTTCCGCGATGGGCTGAGCGGGCCGGATGCCGCGGCGCGCACGATCACCTATCTCGAGAAGAAGGTCGGCGCATCCGACCTCGCCTGCCTCGTCGTCGAACCGATCCAGGGCGAAGGCGGCTTCGTTGTCCCCGCCGACGGGTACCTGCCCGCCCTGCAGGCGTGGTGCAACGCGAACGGGATCGTCTTCATCGCCGATGAGATCCAGAGCGGCATGGCCCGGACGGGCGCGTGGTTCGCGAGCGAGCACTTCGGAATCGTGCCGGACATGCTGCTCAGCGCCAAGGGCATCGCGGGCGGACTGCCGATCGCCGGTGTCACCGGCCGCGCCGAGATCATGGACTCCCCGCACGCGGGCGGGCTCGGCGGCACGTTCGGCGGCAACCCCGTCGCGGCCGCGGCCGCCGTCGCCGTATTCGATGAGATCGAGACCCGCGGGCTCCTCGCCGAAGGCGCCCGCATCGAGGGCATCCTCAAGCCGGGGCTGCTCGAGCTGCAGAGCCGCTACGACGTGATCGGCGACGTGCGCGGAATCGGCGCGATGCTCGCGATCGAGCTCGTGCAGCCGGGCACCCTCGACCCGAACCCCGCCGCCGTCTCCGCGATCGCCGCGTTCGCCGCCCAGCACGGGGTGATCATCCTCACCGCCGGCACCCTCGGCAACGTGCTCCGCTTCCTGCCGAGCCTCGCGATCAGCGACGACCTGCTCCGGGAGGCCCTCGACGTGCTCGGCGACGCCTTCGCGTCACTGTGACGTCCTCCCAACCACTGCTGACCCGCCGCCCCCTCGACCGTGAGGGTTCCGTCGAGCTCGCGGTGCTTGAGCGCGCGGGCCTGATCGAATCGAGACACATCGGCGCCGCGGTCGTCGTGGCGCCGGACGGCTCGGTGCTGCGGGAGCTGGGCGACTCGTCCGCCGAGATCTATGCCCGGTCCTCGCTCAAGCTCCTGCAGGCGGTCGCCGTGCTGCGCTCGGGCGCCACCCTCGACGGCGAGCGCGCGGTGCTCGCAACCGCGAGCCACGCCGGTACCGACGGGCACGTCCGTGTCGTCTCCGAGATCCTGGCGCTCGCGGGAGCGACCGAGGACGACCTCCGCTGCCCACCCGACTGGCCGCTCGACCGCGACGCGGCCTACTCCGCCCGCCAACGCGGCGACGGAATGCGTCGCATCACCATGAACTGCTCCGGCAAGCACGCCTCGTTCCTGCTCGCCTGCGCGGTCAACGACTGGCCGACGGCCGGCTACCTCGACCCGTCGCATCCGCTGCAACAGCTCATCCGGTCGACAATCGAGGATCTCACCGGCGAGGGGGTCGGCACGGTCGGCATCGACGGTTGCGGTGCTCCCGTGTTCGGCACGAGCCTGCGTGGCCTCGCGACGGCCGTCGGGCGCATCTCCGGCGCTGCCCGAGCCGACAGCGACCCGCTCGCGGCCGGGCTCGCGGCGGCCATCCTCGCCGACGGATGGGCGATCGACGGCCCCGGCCGGGCCACCACGATCGTGATCGAGCGTCTCGGGCTCGTCGCGAAGAACGGCGCGGAGGGGGTCATGGTGCTCGGCACGCCCGATGGCACCGCCGTCGCCGTCAAGGCGCTCGACGGCAGCAACCGGGCGACGACCCTCGTCGCGCTGGAACTGCTCGTCTCTGTCGGCGCCCTCGATCGCGAACTCGCGGATGCCGTGATCGCCGACACCACCGAGCGAGTGCTCGGCGCCGGCATGCCGGTCGGCGAGCTGCGCGCATCGCTTTCATTATTCAGGAGTGGGAAGTGACGGTGGCCGGCACTCGCGCGCTCCCTGGTGCGATCCGCCCGGTTTCCTGGGCCTGAACTCTCGAATCGGGCGCGCGTGGGGGCCGCGACGCCTGCGCGACGTCCAGTTCGGCCGTCAACCTCCTGAATAATGAAAGCTGACAGCTGACAGCTGAGAGCTGACAGCTGACAGCTGATATGTAGTTGCTTTTGTCAAGTGGGCAGGGTGAAGCGGCGTCCGGGATGATCGTTCCCGGGCGCCGCTTCTGCTGGTCATCGAGTCGGTGG
>NZ_JBEPNA010000018.1:0-57223 GCF_040546025.1 Marisediminicola sp. UYEF4
GGGAAATCATCAACATCAACAACAGCTACTGGCTCCAACCACCAAAAAACATCGACCCCACCCAAACCCTCATCCTGCTCCCCAGCAGAACACCCGCCATCGCCGCCATCACGAAGAAGAAGAGAGCGAGCTGACCATGAAACTCCCCGAAGCCACACGCACGAGCGATCGAGGCTCCGCGCGAGATGCAGCGGGTGACACGAGATTTGGGCGCCGGAGGCACGTAGGGGCAGGCGTCAACAGCGATAGATAGGGGCTCAGGAACTCAGTCAGTGTCCCGACCGCGACAGCATTTTGGGGAGCGCCAGATCAGCCCAGCGCCGACTTCACGGAGTCCGTGAGCATCTGCGCGTCGCGGGCGGCGCCGAAGTACGGGGACGACGCGACGATCCAGTACTTGTCGGTGAAGATCTGCACGGTGCCGACTCCGCTGGCCGACGCGAATCCCTCGCCCGACGCGCGCAGCTGCGTGAGCGCGGCGCTCGACGGCTGGGCGACTCCGATGGTGATCCTCGAGCCATCCGTCGCCTGCACCCACGTGCACGCGACGCCACCGTTCGCGACCGCCGTCGCCGCGAGCGAGCCCGGCGCGGGTGCTTCCTCGACGAGCCCGAAGTTCGGATTGAACTCGTACATCGTCTCCGGCGACACCAGATCGACGCAGCTTGCCGCGATGGGAGTCCCCGGCGCGACGGGAGCTGCGGTGGCGGACGGTGACGCTGAGGACTCGGGGGACGCCGAAGGCGAGACGGACGGCGACACGGACGGCGACACGGAGGGCGACGGCGACGAACTCACCCCCGCGGACGCACGTGGCGACGGGGTTGGCGCATCATCGGCCGAGCACCCAGCAAAGCCAAGAGTCAGAACGCCCACGCCGACAAACGTCAACGCGAACCGGGAGACAACGACACCGCGCTTCAGTGACAAACCGACGACCTTTCTTCTGCAACTCTTCATGTCATCTTCACTCACAAGTACGCCGGGCCTGACCCTAGGCGCGCGGAGCGGCCGGGATAGAATCATCGATCGTGACCCCCGCTGAACTTTCCGCACTGCTTCTGACGTCCGCCACCGAGCTGCTGGCGCGCCGTTCCGGGCCGGATGCCCCCGTGATCACGGTCGCGGACATCTCGCTCGAACGCCCGAAAAACCGCGACCACGGCGACTGGTCGTCGAACATTGCGATGAAACTCGCCAAGGCTGTCGGCAGCTCGCCCCGGGACCTCGCGGCCGCGTTCGCGGAGGGCTTCCGCCTCATCGACGGCGTCGAGGCGGTTGACGTCGCCGGTCCCGGCTTCATCAACTTCACCCTGGATGCCGCCGCGGCCGGATCCCTCGCCAAGCGGATCGTTGAACTGGGCGACAAGTACGGCCACACCGACGCTCTGGCCGGCCAGACCATCAACCTCGAGTTCGTCTCCGCCAACCCCACCGGGCCGCTGCACATCGGTCACACCCGCTGGGCCGCCCTCGGCGACTCGATCGCCCGCGTTCTCACGGCATCCGGCGCCAAGGTCGCCACCGAGTTCTACATCAACGACGCCGGCGCGCAGATGGACAACTTCGGCGCCTCGATCCTCGCCGCCGCACGGGGGCTGCCGACGCCCGAGAACGGATACCCGGGCGCCTATATCGCCGAGCTCGCTGCCAAGGTGCTCGACGTGCAGCCCGACCTGCTCGATCTTCCTGACGACGAGGCTCTCGCCGACGCCCGGGAGCTCGGCTACCAGCTTCAGCTCGGCGAGATCCGCGCGTCGCTTGAACGGTTCAACGTGCACTTCGACGTCTGGTTCAGCGAGCGCACCCTGCACGCCGTCGACCCTTCCGCCGGGCATAGCCCCATCGATGACGCCATCGACCGCCTCCGCGCGCAAGGTCACGTCTTCGACGACGACGACGCGGTCTGGGTGCGCACCACCGACTTCGGCGACGACAAGGACCGCGTCATCCGCCGTGGCAACGGCATTTTCACCTACTTCGCCGCTGATGCCGCCTACTACCTGAGCAAGACCGACCGCGGTTACGAGCACAAGATCTACCTGCTCGGCGCCGACCACCACGGATATGTACACCGCCTCAAAGCCCTCGCCGGTGCCGCCGGCGACGACCCCGAGCGTGACATCGAGGTGCTCATCGGCCAGCTCGTCAGCATCAATGGCGCGCGCCTCTCGAAGCGCGCCGGCAACATCATCGAGCTCAACGACCTGCAGTCCTGGCTGGGGACGGATGCGCTGCGCTACTCGCTCGGACGCTATCCGGCCGACTCGCCGCTCACCCTCGACCCCGAGCTGCTCCGCAAGCGCACAAACGACAACCCCGTCTTCTACGTTCAATACGCGCACGCCCGCACCTTCTCGGTCGCGCGCAATGCGGCCGACTCGGGCGTGGACCGCAGCGTCTTCGACGCCTCCCTGCTTACCCACGAGACCGAGAGCGCGCTCCTCGGCCTGCTCGCGGAACTTCCCCGCATCGTCGCCCAGGCGGCCGAGCTGCGCGAGCCGCACCGCATCGCGCGGTATTGCGAGGAGCTCGCCGGCGCCTACCACCGCTGGTACGACAACTGCCGCGTCACCCCCCTCGGCGAGGAGCCCGTCGGCGACGTTCACCGCACCCGACTCTGGCTGAGCGACGCGACCGGAACGGTGCTGCGCAACGGCCTCGCGATGCTCGGCGTGAGCGCCCCGGACCGGATGTAGCGGGTGTCGTCCGACCCGTCGATGCGCGACACAGTGCCACTTAATCCGATTGGCACGGCGCCCTCGTCTGTGCGCACCGCACAGCGGGGCCGCCCACTTCTCCCGGCCGTCATCGGCGGCGTCGTCCTTCTGCTGATCGCCGTGCTGCTCGTGATCGCCGACAACACCGTGCGAACCGTCGTGCGCGACGCGATCGCGAGCGAGCTCGGCACAGCACTGCCGATCGAGCGCGGCAGCGACGTCGCAGTAGAGATCGGCGGGTTCTCGATGCTGGCCCAGCTCGCGGCCGGCCGCCTCGAACGGATCGAGGTGACCGCCGATGCTGTCGACTTCGGGCAGGTCTCCGGCGCCGCCGAGGCCGTCGCGACCGGGGTGCCGCTCGATCGCTCCCAACCCGCCGACTCGCTCACGATCGACTTCTACCTGCCAGAGGGCGAGCTGGTGAACCTGGCGGACAACCTGAGCGGCATCCCGCTCGACACGATCTCGATCGATGGCGACGAGATCCTCCTCGAAACCGAGGTGCGGGTGTTCGGAATCCCGATCCCGGTCTCGATCGGCATCGCCCCCGGCGCCGCCGACGGCCAGTTGACCTTCGACCCGAACAGCCTCAGCGTGAGCCAGGCGACCGTGACCGCCGAGCAGCTCCGCGGCGTGCTCGGTCCGGTCGCCGGTGCCGTGTTGCAGACCCGCTCGTTCTGCATCGCCGAGTTCCTGCCGGAGGCCTTCACCCTCAAGTCCGCAGACATCCGGCGTAATGAACTGGTCGTCCGGCTCGCCGCCGACCGTGTGATTCTCAGCGATGAGGCCCTCCAGCAAGTGGGCGCCTGCCCCGCTTGAACGCCTCCCAGCCACCCATTCGCTAGAATTCACACGGCCCGTAGCTCCGATCCGGGTTCGATCCCACCCCCACGTCACTCGCGAGGCACCCCTTTGGTCGACAACCCGCTCGCCCCGTCTTGGCTCGCCGAGCCTGACGACGCGAACGCGCTGGCTCCGACGGTCTGGTCGGTGGGAGCGCGCCGCGCGGCATCCGGCACAATCGAGGTCGCCGGCGTCGCGGCGACCGACCTCGCGGCGAGGTTCGGCACTCCTCTCTATGTCTGCGACGAGGCCGACGTTCGCGCACGCGCCGAGCGGGTCCGGGCCGCCTTCGACCGCGAATTCGCCCGCATCGGCTCGAGCGCGAAGGTCTACTACGCCGGCAAGGCGTTCTTGTCGACCGAGGTCGCCCGCTGGGTCACCGAGGCCGGGCTCAACATCGACGTGGCGAGCGGCGGCGAGTTCGCCGTCGCCATCGCGGCTGGAGTGGATGCTGCCCGCCTCGGCTTCCACGGCAACAACAAGTCACTCGCCGAGATCGAGCGCGCCGTCGCGGCCGGTGTCGGCGTGATCATCGTCGACAGCGTCATCGAAATCGAGCGGATCGCGGATGCTGCGGCCCGCCACCACACCGTGCAGCCGGTGCGACTGCGGGTCAACAGCGGGGTGCACGCGCACACCCACGAGTATCTGGCCACGGCGCGCGAAGACCAGAAGTTCGGCATTACGCTCACCGACGCGCCCAGCGCCGTCGCGGCGATCCGCTCGCACACGGGCCTGCGCTTCCTCGGCCTGCACTCGCACATCGGGTCGCAGATCTTCGAGTCAGACGGCTTCGCCGAGGCGGCCCGGAGGCTGCTCGCACTCCATGCCGAACTCCTCGACGGCGGCGACGTGCCCGAGCTCAACCTCGGCGGCGGATTCGGCATCGCCTACACGAGCGTCGACGAGGCCATGCCGATCGATCAGATCGCGACCACCTTTGCCGACATCGTTGCGGGGGAGTGTGCCCGTCTCGGCATCGCGGTTCCCGTCGTCGCGATCGAGCCGGGGCGCGCGATCGTCGGCCCGTCGACCTTTACCCTCTACGAGGTCGGCACCATCAAGGACGTGCTCGTCGACGGTTCGGCTGTGCGCAAGTACGTGAGCGTCGACGGCGGGATGAGCGACAACGCCCGCACCGCCCTCTACGGGGCCGACTACGCGGTGCGGATCGCGAACCGAATGTCGGCTGCCGCGCCCGCACTCGTGCGCGTCGTCGGCAAGCATTGCGAGAGCGGCGACATCGTCGTGAACGCCGACTACCTCCCGAGCGACGTCGCCCCGGGTGACCTGCTCGCTGTTCCCGCCACCGGCGCCTATTGCTGGTCGCTCTCGAGCAACTACAACTACCTCGGCCGTCCCGCCGTCGTCGCCGTGCGGGACGGGCAGGCCCGCGTGATCGTGCGCGGCGAGACCGAGGCCGACCTGCTTTCCCGCGATGCCGGCCTCGATTCGTTGGCCGCGCATCCGAACACCGCAACGAATGGAGTCGAATGATCGAGTACCGCAACCTCCGGGTCGCGCTCCTGGGCGCAGGATCGGTCGGTGCCCAGGTGGTATCGCTGCTCCTCCAGCACGGCGACGAGCTCGCCCAGCGCTCCGGCGCCGGCCTCGAGCTGGTGGGGGTCGCGGTGCGTGACATCGATGCCCCGCGCTCGGCCGAGATTCCCAAGCACCTGCTCACGACCGACGCCGAGGCGCTGATCGTCGGCGCGGACATCGTGATCGAGCTCATCGGAGGCCTCGAGCCCGCCCGCAGCTACATCCTGCAGGCGCTCAACTCCGGAGCCGACGTCATCACCGCCAACAAGGCGCTGCTCGCGACGCACGGACCGGAGCTGTTCGACGCCGCCGAGCAGGTCGGCGCCCAGTTGTACTACGAGGCCGCCGTCGCCGCGGCGATCCCGATCATCCGCCCGCTGCGCGACAGCCTTGCCGGCGACCGCATCCGCCGCATCATGGGCATCGTCAACGGCACCACGAACTTCATCCTTGACCGGATGGACACGGCAGGGGAGTCGCTCGAGGCGGCACTGAAGACCGCGACCGAGCTCGGCTACGCCGAGGCCGACCCGACCGCCGACATCGAGGGCTATGACGCCGCCCAGAAGGCCGCGATCCTCGCGAGCCTCGCGTTCCACACGAACGTGCCGATCGGCAAGGTGTACCGCGAGGGCATCACGTCCGTCACCCTCGAGCAGGTCGACGCGGCACGCAAGGCCGGCTACGTCGTCAAGCTGCTCGCGATCGCCGAGCGGCTCGTCGACAAGGAGACCGGCACCGAGGGCGTCAGCGCCAGGGTGTACCCCGCGCTCGTGCCCCGCACGCATCCGCTCGCGACCGTCCACGCGGCGAAGAACGCCGTGTTCATCGAGGCAGAGGCTGCGGGCGACCTGATGTTCTACGGCGCAGGCGCCGGCGGGATCGAGACAGCCTCCGCCGTGCTCGGCGACCTCGTCTCGGCGGCCAGGCGTCACGTCATCGGCGGCCCCGGACTCGCCGAGTCGACCGATGCCAACCTGCCGATCCTGCCCATCTCGAGCGTGACCACGAGGTACCAGATCTCGCTCAGCGTCGTAGACCAGCCCGGCGTGCTCGCGGCCGTCGCGACGCTATTCAGCACCCACGGCGTCTCAATCGAGACCGTCGAGCAGACCGTGGCGCAGCCCGATCCGCTCACCGGCGAGATGGCGGGCATGCCCGGCGCTACCCTTGTAATCGGAACGCACGAGGCGTCCGAGTCCGACCTGTCCGCCACCGTTCTCGCCCTCGGCGAGAGCAGTGTCGTGAGTTCTGTCACATCCGTTCTGAGAGTTGAGGGTTCCGAGTAATGTCCAACACTGAGAAGGCCACCAGTCGGCAGTGGCGCGGAGTGCTGCGCGAGTATGCCGACCGTCTCGACATCACCGACGCCACGCCGATCATCACCCTCGGCGAGGGCGGCACCCCGCTGATCCCCGCGCCGGCCCTGTCGGCCCGCACCGGGGCCAAGGTCTGGGTCAAGTACGAGGGAATGAACCCGACGGGTTCGTTCAAGGACCGCGGCATGACGATGGCGATCTCCAAGGCCGTCGAGCACGGGGCGAAGGCGGTCATCTGCGCCTCGACCGGCAATACCTCCGCGGCGGCCGCCGCCTACGCGACCCACGCCGGCATCACGTCGGTCGTGCTCGTGCCCGAAGGCAAGATCGCCATGGGCAAGCTCAGCCAGGCCGTCGCGCACAACGCGGAGATCCTGCAGGTGCAGGGCAACTTCGACGACTGCCTCGAGATCGCCCGCGACCTCGCCGACAACTACCCCGTGCACCTGGTCAACTCGGTCAACCCCGACCGCATCGCCGGCCAGAAGACCGCCGCGTTCGAGGTCGTCGAGGTGCTCGGCGACGCGCCCGACTTCCACATCGTGCCCGTCGGCAACGCCGGCAACTACACCGCCTACTTCCGCGGCTACAGCGAGGACCTCGCGCGCGGCGCATCCACCAGGCTCCCGCGCATGTTCGGGTTCCAGGCGGCCGGAAGCGCGCCGCTCGTGCTCGGCCACATCGTCAAGAACCCCGACACGATCGCGAGCGCCATCCGCATCGGAAACCCCGCTTCGTGGAAGTTCGCCCTCGAGGCGCATGAAACGAGCAACGGCTACTTCGGGGCCATCTCCGACAAGCTCATCCTCGAGGCGCACCGCATCCTCTCGGCCGAGGTCGGAATCTTCGTCGAACCGGCGTCCGCGATCAGCGTCGCCGGCCTGCTCGAGCGCTCCGATGCCGGCGAGATCCCGCGTGGCGCAACCGTGGTGCTCACGGTCACCGGCCACGGCCTCAAAGACCCACAGTGGGCCCTCCGCCGCGCGGACGGAACCGACGTTCAGCCCACGAGCGTTCCCGTCGACACCGCCGAGATCGCCAATGTGCTGGGGCTGCAGAAGGTCCCTGCGTGACACTGGGGCTCGCGCCCATTCCGGTCGGGCGCGCTGTTCAGGTCAAGGTTCCGGCGACAACCGCGAACCTCGGGCCGGGTTTCGACACGCTCGGCCTGGCCCTCTCGCTCTACGACAACCTCACCGTGACGGTGCGCGACGCACGCGGCGCGAGCGTCGAGGTCATCGGTGTCGGCGCGGGGGAGGTGCCGACGGATGAGAGCAACCTCGTGGTTACGGCAATCCGCCATACCTTCGCCGAGTACGGCTACGCGCTTCCGGGGCTCGACCTCGTCGCGCGCAACGCGATCCCGCACGGGCGCGGCCTCGGATCCTCCGGCGCCGCGATCGTCTCGGGCGTCATGGCGGCGAAGGGGCTCCTCGACGGCTTCGTCGACATCGACTCCAACGCGCTCCTCGCGATCGCGACCGGGCTCGAGGGGCACCCCGACAACGTCGCTCCCGCGCTGTTCGGCGGGCTCACCATCGCGTGGACGTCGGATGACACCCCGCAGCACAAGAAGCTGATGGTGCACCGGGGCGTGTCCCCGCTCATCTGCGTGCCGGAGAGCACGATGTCGACGGAGCTCGCCCGCAGCCTGCGCCCGGCATCCGTTCCCCACGAGGACGCGATCTTCAACGTCTCCCGCTCGGCGCTGCTGATCGCGGCACTGATCCAGAGCCCGGAACTGCTGCTCGACGCGACGGAGGACAAGCTCCACCAGAGCTACCGCGCCGCGGCCATGCCGGGCACCGAGTCGCTCATCACCGAACTGCGCTCACACGGCCTCGCGGCCGTGGTCTCGGGCGCTGGACCGTCGATCCTCGTGCTGTGCAGCGATCCTGCGCAGCGGCTCGAGGCCGCCGAGTTGGTCGCGAAACACACCGCGACTCACTGGCAGACGCTCATGCTGGCCGTCGACTTCAAAGGTGCTACAGTGATTCCGCACCCGGTGGAAGCGTTGGTCTAGCCAACGGCACTGACCTAATCCGCAGTGTGGCCTTGTCCGCATTTCGGATTCACGTCACTCCGCCCGGCGCAATCTCAACTAGCACTCGCTAATCGCAGACATCTCCTGCGCAACCCGCCCAGAACTGCGAATACGCGATCAATTTCCCCCCGGCAATCTTGTGCACGGGGCGAAAGGAACCTACTCAGTGACTGACGTCAACGTCCGTGCTTCCCTGAGCGCACTGCGCCTTCCGGAGCTCCAAGCTCTCGCGGCCAGCCTCGGCATCAGCGGAATATCCAAACTACGTAAAGGAGAGCTCGTGGATTCGATCACCGAGATCCAGAACACCACCGGAGCAGAGCCGACCGGCGACAGCGCCGCGGTGACCGAAGAAGGCAGTGCCGCCGCCGAGGCGTCCGTTGTCGAGGCGCCCGCCGCGTCTGAGCCGGCTGCAGCTGAGCCGGCTGCAGCTGAGCCGGCTGCAGCTGAGCCGGCCCCAGCCCGCAAGCGCGCACCGCGCCGCGCCAGTGCAGCCGCAGGCGTGATCACCGCGCCGCAGGCGATCGTGGCAGAGAAGACGCCCGAGGCCGCTTCGGCGCCGGTCGCCGCCCCGACGGCGGAGGCCACCGCTCCCGCCGGCGACTTCGTCGCGACCGCGTTCGACCCAGAGTCCGCCATCATCGACGAGGCAACCGCGGCCGAGACCCCCGACCCGGTGCCTGCGAAGGCCCACGTCAACCGCGGCCGCTCGCGCCGCGCCACCTCCGCCGGCGACGCGCCGCAGCAGGTCGCTGCCGACGCCGATGCCGACACCGCCGTCGAGGCTGTCGAACCCGCCCCGGCGACCGCCCGCAACTCGCGCAGCCGCAACGCCCGCAGCAAAGCGACCCGCGACGCCGCAGCCGACACCACGACCACCGAGGGCGCGTCTGACGCAGTCTCCGTTGACGCGCCGACCGACTCGGCCGCGGCCGATGCGCCGACCGACTCGGCCTCGGCCGACTCCGGCGACGAGAACCAGGCTCCGCAGCGCGGCTCGCGCAACCGCAACCGCAACCGCGGTGGCGGAGAGAACCGCCAGCAGGACACCCGTCAGGACACCCGCCAGCAGGATGGCCAGGACGACGAAGACCAGGGCGATTCCCGCCCGTCTGGCCGTGGTCGCAATAACCGCCGTGGCGACTCCAACGCGCAGCAGGACAACCGCCAGCAGGATGGCCGCCAGGACAATCGCCAGGACAACCGTCAGCAGGACGGTCAGGACGACGAAGACCAGGGCGACTCCCGCTCGTCTGGCCGTGGTCGCAATAGCCGCCGTGGCGACTCCAACGCGCAGCAGGACAACCGCCAGCAGGACAACCGCCAGCAGGATGGCCGCCAGGACAACCGCCAGCAGGATGGCCGCCAGGACAACCGCCAGCAGGATGGCCGCCAGGACAACCGCCAGCAGCAGGACAACCGTGGCGAAGACCGCAGCGAGCGCCAGATGCAGGCGGATGCCGAGGGCGACCGCAGCGGACGCAACCGCTATCGCGACCGCAAGCGCCGCGGACCGGGCGCCGGCGATGACTTCGAGCCGGAGATCTCCGACGACGATGTGCTGATCCCCGTCGCCGGAATCCTCGACGTGCTCGACAACTACGCCTTCGTGCGCACGAGCGGCTACCTGCCCGGCAACAACGACGTCTACGTCTCGCTCGGCCAGGTCAAGAAGTACAACCTGCGCAAGGGCGACGCCGTCGTCGGAGCGATCCGCCAGCCGCGCGAGAACGAGAACACCGGTCGCCAGAAGTACAACGCGATCGTCAAGATCGACTCGATCAACGGGCTTCCGGTCGAGCAGGCCGCCGACCGAGTCGAGTTCGGCAAACTCACCCCGCTCTACCCGCAGGAGCGCCTGCGCCTGGAGACCGAGCCCAACAAGCTCACCACGCGCATCATCGACCTCGTCGCCCCGATCGGAAAGGGCCAGCGCGGCCTGATCGTCTCCCCGCCCAAGGCAGGGAAGACGCTCGTGCTGCAGGCCATCGCGAACGCCATCGCGAAGAACAACCCCGAGGTTCACCTCATGGTCGTTCTCGTCGACGAGCGTCCGGAAGAGGTCACCGACATGCAGCGCACGGTCAAGGGCGAGGTCATCGCCTCGACCTTCGATCGTCCCGCCGAGGACCACACGACCGTCGCCGAGCTCGCGATCGAGCGTGCCAAGCGTCTCGTCGAGCTCGGTCACGACGTTGTCGTGCTGCTGGATTCGATCACCCGCCTCGGCCGCGCGTACAACCTCGCAGCCCCGGCATCCGGTCGCATCCTCTCCGGTGGCGTCGACTCGTCGGCGCTCTACCCGCCGAAGCGCTTCTTCGGAGCCGCCCGCAACATCGAAGACGGCGGTTCGCTGACGATCCTCGCCACGGCACTCGTCGAGACCGGATCCAAGATGGACGAAGTCATCTTCGAGGAGTTCAAGGGCACCGGCAACATGGAGTTGCGCCTCTCGCGGCACCTGGCCGACAAGCGCATCTTCCCCGCGGTCGACGTCAACGCCTCCGGCACCCGCCGCGAGGAGATGCTCATGGGCGTCGACGAGACGAAGATCAACTGGAAGCTGCGCCGCGCCCTCGCCGGCCTCGACACCCAGCAGGCGCTCGAGCTCGTGCTGACCCGCCTGAAGGACACCAAGAGCAACGTGGAGTTCCTCATGCAGGTGCAGAAGTCGATGCCGTCCTCAGCGGGAACAGACAAGGACTAAGTCATGTTCGAGTCAGTTGAAACCCTGCTGACCGAGCATGACGAGCTTCAGGAGCAGCTTGCTGACCCGGCTCTGCACTCGGATCCGGCCAGGTCGAAGAAGGTGAACCGGCGCTACGCGGAGCTCGCGCGAATCATCGCGGCGTACCGGGAGTGGCAGCAGCTGAACGACGACCTCGACGCGGCCACCGAAATGGCCGAAGAGGACGCGTCGTTCGCTGCCGAGGTTCCTGGCATCAGGGTGGAGCTGGATGCCGCGGCCGAGAAGCTTCGTCGCCTGCTCATCCCGCGCGACCCGCTTGATGCGCGCGACGTGATCATGGAGATCAAGATGGGGGAGGGCGGCGCCGAGTCGGCGCTGTTCGCCGCCGACCTCCTGCGCATGTACCTGCACTACGCGGAGTCCAAGCGCTGGAAGACCGAGATCATCGAACAGACCTCGAGCGACCTCGGCGGCATCAAGGACATTCAGCTCGCGATCAAGGGGTCCTCGTCCGACCCCGCCGAGGGGGTCTGGGCGCACCTCAAGTACGAGGGCGGGGTGCACCGCGTGCAGCGGGTGCCCGCGACCGAGTCGCAGGGGCGCATCCACACCTCGGCGGCCGGTGTGCTCGTCTTCCCCGAGGTCGACGAGCCCGAAGAGGTCGAGATCAGCCAGAACGACCTCAAGATCGACGTCTACCGGTCGAGCGGCCCCGGCGGGCAGTCGGTCAATACGACCGACTCCGCCGTGCGGATCACCCACCTTCCGACCGGCATCGTCGTCGCGATGCAGAATGAGAAGAGCCAGCTGCAGAACAAGGAGGCCGGAATGCGCGTGCTGCGCGCCCGGGTCCTCGCCCGCCAGCAGGAGGAGCTCGACGCCGAGGCGTCGCTGGTGCGCAAGAGCCAGATCCGCACCATGGACCGGTCCGAGCGCATCCGCACCTACAACTTCCCGGAAAACCGCATCGCCGATCACCGCACCGGCTACAAGGCCTACAACCTCGACGCCGTGATGAACGGGGCTCTCGAGCCGGTCGTCGAGTCGTGCATCCACGCCGACGAGGAAGCCAGGCTCGCCGACCTCGGCGACCAGTCCTGACCAGGCCGGGAACCGCGATGACGGATGCGAGCGCGCCCGTGCCGAGCGACGTCTCCGCGCTGCGCGCGGGCGCGATCGATGCGCTCGGCCTGGCCGGCATCGAGAGCCCCGACGTCGACGCCGAACTGCTCATCGGGCACGTGCTCGGGCTCAGCCGCGGGCAGGTGCAGGCGAAAGCGATCACCGGATCGCCGGTCTCGGGCGCCGATGCAGCGGAGATCGCCGGCGCCGTCGAGCGGCGCGCCGGCCGCGAGCCGCTCCAGCACATCACCGGCACCGCGCCGTTCCGTTCGATCGAGCTCTCGGTCGGGCCCGGGGTGTTCGTGCCGAGGCCGGAGACCGAGACCGTGGCCCAGTACGCCATCGACGCGCTCGGCGCCGTCGCCGGTGGTGCCCCCATCGGAGTCGACCTCGGCACCGGCAGCGGCGCGATCGCCCTCGCGATGGCGACCGAGGTCCCGCACGCGATGGTGCACGCGGTCGAGAACTCGGCCGACGCGTTCATTTGGGCCACGCGCAATTTCGAGCGGGTCGGGGGAGAAAACGCGCGACTGGTATTCGGCGACCTCGCCAGCGCATTCCCGGAGCTCGACGGCCTCGTCGACGTCGTCATCTCGAACCCGCCGTACATTCCGCTCGGCGCCATCCCGCGCGACCCCGAGGTGCGGCTGTTCGACCCCGAGCACGCCCTCTACGGAGGCGCGGACGGGCTGGATGTCGTGCGTTCGGTGTCCACGACCGCCCGCCGCCTGCTGCATGACGGCGGCACCCTCGTGATCGAGCACGGCGAGCTGCAGGGCGCCGCGATCTCGGCGCTGCTCGCCTCCGACGGCTGGAACGCCATCGCGACCCACCGGGACCTGCTCGGTCGCGACCGCGCCACGACGGCGCTGCGCTAGCCGCCGCTCAGGCTCGTGCGAGCGCGAACTCCTCGATCGCCCGCAGCATCCGCTCTCCGCTCGAGAAGTGATGTGCCGTGATTCCGATCGAGGCGGCGCCCTCGACGTTCTCGAGCATGTCGTCGGCGAAGAATGCCTGCTCAGCGGACACATCGTACTTCTGGAGCACCCGCGCAAAGACCGTCGGGTCCGGCTTCCGCGCGCCATAGTGGCTTGTCGTGAGCAGGTGGTCGCCGAACAGGTCGGTGAGTTCGGGCGCGAGCGCTGCGAGATGCTCGCCCGCGAGCGCGTTGTTGTTGGTGAGGAGCGTGATCTGCCCGAGCTCGGATGCCCGCCGCACCGCCGCGATCGAGTCGGGCCAGGGCGTCATCGCCCCGCCGCGAAGGCGCACCCACTCGCTCACGTCGACCTCGCATCCGACGGCGACCTCGAAGGCAGCCAGGTATTCGCGCCCGGTGCTGAAGACACCGGCTTCCGCTGCCCGCTCCCCGGTATCGTGCCACCAGCGGCGGCGCAGCTCGTCGAAGCTGAGGCCGGTCAGTTCGGCCATGCCGCGCATCCGTTCGCGCCAGTCGTAGGAGTACAGCACGTCGTCCATGTCGAAGATGAACAGCAGGCCCGTGTCGATCTCGGCACGGACTGGAACCCCCCGCGGTGGCCGCGATTGGGCGTCGGGGGAGGATGTGATCACGATGGTGCAAGCCTAGACGCTGGGCGCTCGGGCATGGCCGCTACGATGGGGGACGACATGGCGACGATTTTCGACTGCTCGGACAGCTCCGGGCTCCTCACGGGCATGCGCCTCGCGAGGGCTGCCATCGGCCGCGGCGAGCTCGTGGTCTTTCCGACCGACACCGTGTATGGAATCGCTGCCGACGCGTTCAACCCCGTCGCGGTGCAGCGCCTGCTCGATGCCAAGGGTCGCACCAGGCAGGCGCCGCCTCCCGTGCTCATCCCCGGGATCCCGACGCTCGATGCCCTCGCCGAAGAGGTGCCCGATGAGGTACGGGCCCTGGTGCAGACATTTTGGCCGGGCGGTCTCACCGTGATCCTTCCCGCCCGCAGCTCTCTCCAGTGGGACCTCGGCGAGACCGGCGGCACCGTCGCGCTCCGGATGCCAGCGAACGGGCTCGCCCTCGAGCTGCTCTCCGAGACCGGTCCGCTCGCCGTCTCCTCGGCGAACCTCTCGGGGGAGCCGGCCGCGATGACGGTTGCCGAGGCGGAGCGGATGCTGGGATCGAGCGTCTCCGTCTACCTCGACGGTGGCGAGACCGGCTCCGACTACAGCGAGTTCGCCGCGGCCGGAACCGGCTCCACCATCATCGACGCGACCGGGCTGCTACGCCCCGGAGGCGAGCTCAAGGTCGTTCGTGCCGGGGTCATTCCGGCGGAGGCGATCTACGCTGCGATTGCCGAGTCGAAGGTGGCGGCGGATGCTGCGGCTGGTGATAGTGACGACGAGGCAGCCGACGCTGTCGACCCCGACGACAATGTCGACCCCGACGACCCCGGCCCGCGCCCCTCGTGAGCATCACTTACTACGTGCTCGCCGCCGGCATCGCCGCCGTCATCACACTCACCCTCTCGGTCATCATCCTCAAGATCAGCCAGCGCTACCAGCTGTACTCCTCATCGATCCGCGACCGCGACGTGCACACCAGCCCGACGCCGCGGCTCGGCGGCGTCGCGATGTTCCTCGGCATCGTCACCGCCTTCTGGGTCTCCTCGCAGACCGCCCAGTTCTCGCTCATTTTCGCCGACCCCGGCCGCGTCGTGGCGATCCTCGGCGCGGCACTCATCATCGTGCTGATCGGCGTCGCGGACGACCTGTGGGACCTCGACTGGATGACCAAGCTCGCCGGCCAGATGATCGCCGCCGGAATCCTCGTCTGGCAGGGGGTGCAGCTGCTCACCATCCCGATCGGCGGAGTGACGGTGGTGCCACCCGTCCTCGGACTCATCCTCACCGTGGTCGCCGTCGTTCTCGTGATGAATGCCGTCAACTTCATCGACGGCCTCGACGGCCTCGTCGCCGGCGTCGTGCTCATCGCCAACATCGTGTTCTTCATCTACAGCTTCATCATCACCGACCGCACCTACCAGTCGGAGTTCTTCAATCTCGCGTCGCTGATCAGCGCGATCCTCATCGGCGCCTGCATCGGGTTTCTGCCGGTCAACTGGCATCCCGCGAAGATGTTCATGGGTGACTCCGGCGCGCTGCTGGTCGGGCTGCTGATGGCGGCATCCGCTGTCTCGGTCACCGGCCAGGTCGATACCGGCTCGGCGATCTCCGGCCGCCAGCTGCTGCCCGCCTTCATCCCGATCCTGCTCCCGCTCGCCGTGCTCGTCGTGCCCCTGCTCGACTTCGGGCTTGCGGTGTTCCGACGGCTGCGCGCCGGTAAATCGCCATTCAGCGCCGACCGAAAACACCTGCACCACCGTCTGCTCGACATGGGTCACAGCCACTTCCACGCCGTGCTGATCTTCTACGCGTGGACCGCGGTCGTGGCCGTCGGGTTCCTCATGTTCCTCTTCGTGCCGCCGTGGTGGGCGGTAGCGTTCATCGTCGTCGGCTTGTTCATCTGCTCGTGGATCACCCTGGCACCGCTCACCGGGCGCAAGGCTGTCGAGGCGGCCGTTCAGCGCGCCAGTGCCAGCCAGACCCTCGAGACCCACGGCAACCGCTACGACCCGCTCGACGCGGCATCCATCGACATGCCCGACGACGAGCACATCCCGGCCGAGAACGCCGCAGATCAAGCGGCGATCCTCGCGGCCCTCGCCAGAAAGGAACGACAATGAGCGCCATCCCCATCCTCCGGAGGGCGCTGGTCCTCGGCGGCATCTTCGCGCTCGTGCTCGCGATTGTCGGCGCCCTCGTGGGCTTTCTCGTCGCCGGCGGCATCGGCGTCGTCTCCGCCCTGATCGGCGCGGCGATGGCCTTCGTATTCCTCGGCATCACGGCCATGAGCATCCTGCTCGCGAGCCGCTACGACGTGCTGGCGTTCTTCGGAATCGTCATGGGCGCCTGGCTACTGAAATTCATCCTGTTCCTCGTCCTCGCCGTCGCGCTGCGCGATCAGGCCTTCATCGACCAGACCGTGATGTTCGTCACCCTCGTTGTCGGCGTCGTGGGAACCCTGGTCGTCGACATGGTCGTCGTCTCACGCTCCCGGTTGCCGTACGTGAGCGACATCAGGCTTCCGGGTGACCCCCCGCAGCGGCCACACGCCGACTAACGATTGGTCAGTCGTGGTGGTCTATTGCTAGAGTCATAACGAACAAACTCCCCCTTTTCTGTGCCGCGTGAGTTCACGCCCCGAGCTTGGAGATGGCGCTGCTACTCAACGCTCTCACTTCCGTCCTCCCCCTTGCCACTGATGGCGAAAGCGAAGAGGGAGTATTCGTCGGTCCTTCGATCGCCGAATTCTTCCCCGAAGCAGTCCTGTTCGTCGGCACTCCGTTCGAGATGAACCGGATCATGATGATCCGCATCGTGGTTCTGCTCTCGCTCATGCTGTTCTTCTACCTCGCGACCAGGCGGATGTCTCTCATCCCGACCCGCGCGCAGTCGATCGCCGAGCTCGGCCTCGGACTCGTCCGCGTCAACATCGCCGAAGACCTGCTGGGCAAGAAAGACGCAGCGCGATTCCTGCCACTGCTCACGACGTTCTTCTTCCTGATCCTCGGAATGAACATCACCGGGATCGTGCCCGCGATGAACATCGCGGGAACGTCGGTCATCGGCATTCCGCTGCTGCTGGCGGTCGTCGCCTACGTCGTATTCATCTACGCGGGGCTCAAGAAGCACCCGGCGGCGTTCCTGCGCAACTCGCTCTTCCCGCCCGGCGTGCCGTGGCCGCTGTACATCATCGTGACCCCGATCGAGTTCGTGTCGACCTTCGTGCTCCGGCCGATCACCCTCACGCTCCGATTGCTCATGAACATGATCGTCGGCCACCTTCTCCTCGTCCTCTTCTTCTTGGCCACGTCGTTCTTCTTCTTCGAAGTCGACGGGGTCGCGAAGCTGTTCGGCGTGGGGACGCTCGCATTCGGGTTTGTCTTCACGCTCTTCGAAATCTTGGTCGCCGTGCTGCAGGCGTACGTTTTCACCCTGCTGACCACTGTCTACATCCAGCTCGCGCTGGCAGACGAGCACTAACTAACTCGACCGGGGCAAATGCCCCAGTCGTTCATCACGGAAGGAATCACCACGTGGACGCATCAACCGTCGTAGCTGAGCTCAGCGGAAACATCGCGACCGTAGGCTACGGCCTCGCCGCAATCGGACCCGCCATCGGCGTAGGAATCGTCGTCGGAAAGACGATCGAGTCCGTCGCCCGCCAGCCGGAACTGCAGGGTCGCCTCACGGTGCTCATGTATATCGGTATCGCCTTCACCGAGGCACTGGCATTCATCGGTATCGCCACGTACTTCATCTTCGTCTAAGGACCGCGCATGTCTTCCGCAACATTCTCAGTGGTAGTGGCCGAGGAGGCTTTCAATCCTCTGCTGCCCGCGCTCCCGGACCTCGTCTGGGCTGCGGTGTGTTTCGTCGTGCTTCTGGCGTTCTTCTGGTGGAAGGTTCTGCCGACCGTCACGAAGGGTCTGGACGCGCGTGCCGAAGCCATCGAGGGCGGCATCAAGAAGGCGGAGAACGCCCAGGCGGAGGCCGCGGCTGCCCTGCAGCAGTACAACGAGCAGCTCGCTGAGGCTCGTGCCGAGGCAGGACGCATCCGCGAGGCGGCGCGCGCCGACGGCGTGAAGATCCTGAACGACCTCAAGACGCAGGCATCGATCGAGGCAGCTCGCATCACCGCGAACGCATCCGCGCAGATCGAGGCGGAGCGCCAGAGTGCGCTTGTGTCGCTGCGTGCTGAGGTCGGCTCGCTCGCGATCGACCTCGCTTCCGGAGTGATCGGAGAGAGCCTCACGGACGACAAGCGGTCCGCCGCACTGGTTGACCGGTTCCTCGCCGAGCTCGAAGCCGCCGACGTGAAGTCGGCTGGCGCGACCGAAAAGGTGAGCAGGTAACCGTGGGTTCTGCGTCCAGACAAGCGCTGTCGTCCTCGAGGGCGGAGCTTTCCGCACTCGGCGGCACGGTCGATCTGGCCACTGCCGAGCAGCTCTTCGCTGCCGCCCGTGCGATTGGTGGTTCGCTGCAGTTGCGTGCGATCCTCGCCGACGCGTCGACTTCTCCCGAGGTGAAGAGGTCCGCGATCACCGCGGTCTTCGGCGCCTCCTTCGGTCCAACGGCACTGGAAATCCTGGCCTCGGCTGCGAGCAAGCGGTGGTCCTCCGACGACGACCTGCTCAGTGGCATTGAAGAGCTCGGCATTCGTGCCGCGGCGGATTCCGCTGCGCCGGGAGTGAGCGTCGAGAGCGAGCTGTTCGCGTTCGGCCGAGCGGTGAGCTCGGACGACGAGCTGGAACTCGCCGTCGGCAGCAAGCTCGGCGCCACCGCATCGAAGGTCACCCTCGTGGAGACCCTGCTCGAGAAGAAGGTGTCCGCTCAGACGCTCGCGATCGTGCGGCAGCTCGTGCAGCAGCCGCGCGGGCGTCGTATCGGCGCGCTCGTGCGCTACGCGGCATCCGTCGTCGCCGACCAGTCCGGCCTCGCGGTCGCGACGGTCACGAGCGCGAAGCCGATCGCGGCCGACCAGCTCGTTCGTCTTCAAAAGGGCCTTTCGGCCAGCTACGGCAAGGAACTGCGCATCAATGTGGTCATCGACCCCGCCGTCATCGGTGGGATCCGGGTGCAGGTGGGAGACGACGTCATCGACGGCAGCGTCTCCTCTCGCATCAAGGACCTGAGACTTCAGCTCGCGGGCTGACAACCGGGATTGCCGCGAGGCGAGCCCACCAGAAGTATTCGGGACGGAAGACCGTCCCGCCAGCAGACAGGAAGAACGATGGCAGAAGTAACGATCAGCCCCGATGAGATCCGCGACGCCCTCAAGGACTTCGTCAAGGCCTACGACCCGAGCCGGGCATCGACGACCGAGGTCGGCTACGTCACGGATGCCGGAGATGGAATCGCCCACGTCGAGGGGCTCCCCGGCGTCATGGCGAACGAGCTCATCAAGTTCGCCGACGGCACCCTCGGGCTCGCCCAGAACCTCGACGAGAACGAGATCGGCGTCGTCGTCCTCGGAGAGTTCACCGGAATCGAGGAGGGCATGGAGGTCACTCGCACGGGTGAGGTCCTGTCCGTGCCCGTCGGAGACGGCTACCTCGGTCGCGTCGTCGACCCTCTCGGCGAGCCCATGGACGGCCTCGGCGAGATCGCCTCGGAGGGACGTCGTGCCCTCGAGCTCCAGGCGCCCGGCGTCATGCAGCGTAAGAGCGTGCACGAACCCATGCAGACCGGAATCAAGGCAATCGACGCCATGATCCCGATCGGTCGCGGCCAGCGCCAGCTCATCATCGGCGACCGCCAGACCGGCAAGACGGCCATCGCGCTCGACACGATCATCAACCAGAAGGCCAACTGGGAGTCCGGCGACGTCAACAAGCAGGTCCGCTGCATCTACGTCGCCATCGGCCAGAAGGGCTCCACGATCGCCGGCATCAAGGCCGCGCTCGAGGATGCCGGAGCAATGGAGTACACGACGATCGTCGCGAGCCCCGCGTCCGACCCCGCCGGCTTCAAGTACCTCGCCCCGTACACCGGCTCGGCCATCGGCCAGCACTGGATGTACGCCGGCAAGCACGTCCTGATCATCTTCGACGACCTGTCCAAGCAGGCCGAGGCCTACCGTGCCGTGTCGCTGCTGCTGCGCCGCCCGCCGGGACGCGAGGCGTACCCCGGTGACGTGTTCTACCTGCACTCGCGCCTGCTGGAGCGTTGCGCGAAGCTGTCCGACGAGCTCGGCGCCGGCTCGATGACGGGACTCCCGATCATCGAGACCAAGGCGAACGACGTCTCGGCGTACATCCCCACCAACGTGATCTCGATCACGGACGGCCAGATCTTCCTGCAGTCCGACCTCTTCAACGCCAACCAGCGCCCCGCGGTCGACGTGGGTATCTCGGTTTCGCGAGTTGGCGGCGACGCGCAGGTGAAGTCGATCAAGAAGGTCTCCGGAACGCTCAAGCTCGAGCTGGCCCAGTACCGCTCACTCGAGGCGTTCGCGATGTTCGCGTCCGACCTCGACCCGGCCAGCCGTCGCCAGCTCGCCCGGGGTGCACGCCTCACCGAGCTGCTGCGCCAGCCGCAGTACTCGCCGTACCCCGTCGAGGAGCAGGTCGTTTCGATCTGGGCCGGAACGAACGGCAAGCTCGACGAGGTGCCCGTTCCCGATATCCTGCGGTTCGAGCGCGAACTTCTCGACTTCCTGGGCCGGAACACCGACATCCTGACGACGCTGCGTGAGTCGAACGTGCTCTCCGACGACACGGTCAGTGCGCTGACGGAGGAGATCGACAAGTTCAAGCTCGAGTTCCAGACGGGCGAGGGCAGGCCGCTCGCATCCGTTGGGCGCGAGGTGTTCGAGGAGCTCCCGGAAGAAGAGGTCAACCAGGAGAAGATCGTCAAGGGTCGCCGCTGATATGGGATCGCAAGTCCGCGTCTACCGGCAGAAGATCAAATCTGCCCAGACGACCAAGAAGATCACGAAGGCCATGGAGCTCATCTCCGCTTCGCGTATCCAGAAGGCGCAGCAGCGAGTAGCGGCCTCCGGCCCCTACTCGCGCGCTGTGACCCGTGCGGTCTCGGCGGTCGCGACGTTCTCGAACGTCGACCACGTGCTCACGACAGAGCCGGAGGTCATCGAACGCGCCGCGATCGTGATCTTCTCCTCCGACCGCGGTCTTGCGGGAGCGTTCAACTCCAACGTGCTGCGGGAGGCGGAGGAACTCGCGACCCTCCTGCGCCACCAGGGCAAGGACGTCGTCTACTACCTTGTCGGTCGCAAGTCCGTCGGCTATTTCAAGTTCCGCAAGCGTGACGCGGAGCGGGAGTGGACCGGTGGGACCGACAACCCCGAGTTCACGACGGCGCAGGAGATCGGCGATGCTGTCGTCTCCCGCTTCCTTCAGCCCGCGAGCGAGGGCGGCGTGGACGAGATCCACATCGTCTACAACCGCTTCGTGAGCATGATGGTGCAGGTGCCGGAGGTCGTGCGACTGCTTCCCCTCGAGGTTGTCGAAGGAGTCGAAGCGCCCGATGACAACGAGCCCCTTCCGCTGTACGAATTCGAGCCGGATGCCGGCGATGTGCTCGACGCGCTCCTGCCCGTGTACATCGAGAGCCGGATCTTCAACGCGATGCTGCAGTCCGCTGCCGCGAAGCACGCCGCGACACAGAAGGCGATGAAATCGGCCAGCGACAACGCGGACAAGCTCATCACCACCTACACCCGGTTGGCGAACAATGCTCGCCAGTCCGAGATCACCCAGCAGATTTCCGAGATCGTGGGCGGCGCAGACGCCCTCGCCTCGGCCAAGAAGTAGACAGAACGAGAAGAGAGAAGCCATGACTGACACCGCAATTGCGTCGGCCTCGACGAAGACCGCCGGCGTCGGGCGTATCGCCCGCGTCACCGGCCCGGTCGTCGACATCGAGTTTCCGCATGACTCGATCCCGGAGATCTACAACGCTCTGAAGACGACGATCACGATCGGCGACAGCTCGACCGAGATCACCCTCGAGGTCGCACTGCACCTCGGCGACGACCTCGTCCGCGCGATCGCGCTCAAGCCCACCGACGGACTCGTCCGCGGCCAGGAGGTGCGCGACACTGGCGAGGCGATCTCCGTCCCCGTCGGCGACGTGACCAAGGGCAAGGTGTTCAACGTCATCGGCGAGGTGCTCAATGCCGACGCTGACGGCAAGGTCAACGGCGAGTCGTTCGAGATCACCGAGCGCTGGCCCATCCACCGCAAGCCCCCGGCATTCGACCAGCTGGAGTCGAAGACCGAGCTGTTCGAGACCGGCATCAAGGTCATCGACCTTCTCACCCCTTACGTGCAAGGTGGAAAGATCGGCCTGTTCGGTGGTGCCGGTGTCGGCAAGACCGTGCTCATCCAGGAAATGATCCAGCGCGTTGCGCAGGACCACGGTGGTGTGTCGGTGTTCGCCGGAGTTGGCGAGCGCACCCGTGAGGGCAATGACCTCATCGCCGAGATGGAGGAGGCGGGCGTCTTCGACAAGACCGCCCTTGTCTTCGGCCAGATGGACGAGCCGCCGGGAACGCGTCTTCGCGTCGCACTGTCGGCGCTGACGATGGCGGAGTACTTCCGCGATGTGCAGAAGCAGGACGTGCTGCTGTTCATCGACAACATCTTCCGCTTCACGCAGGCCGGCTCCGAGGTGTCGACCCTTCTCGGTCGCATGCCCTCCGCAGTCGGGTACCAGCCGAACCTCGCGGACGAAATGGGCGTGCTCCAGGAGCGCATCACCTCGACCCGCGGTCACTCGATCACGTCGCTGCAGGCCATCTACGTGCCCGCTGACGACTACACCGACCCTGCACCGGCGACCACCTTCGCGCACCTCGACGCCACCACGGAACTGAGCCGCGAGATCGCCTCGCGCGGCCTCTACCCGGCCGTCGACCCGCTCACCTCCACGAGCCGCATCCTCGACCCCCGCTACCTGGGCGAGGACCACTACCGCGTGGCGACGAGCGTCAAGTCGATCCTTCAGAAGAACAAGGAGCTGCAGGAGATCATCGCGATCCTCGGTGTCGACGAGCTCTCGGAAGAAGACAAGATCACCGTCTCGCGCGCCCGCCGCATCCAGCAGTTCCTCTCGCAGAACACCTACATGGCGAAGAAGTTCACGGGCGTCGAGGGTTCGACCGTTCCTCTCAAGGAGACGATCGAGTCGTTCGACGCGATCGTCAAGGGCGACTTCGACAGTGTCGCAGAGCAGGCCTTCTTCAACGTCGGCGGCATCTCCGACGTCGAAGAGAAGTGGGCTCAGATCCAGAAGGAAAACGACTAACGTGGCCGATCTCACTGTGAGCGTCGTCTCGGCCGACCAGGAAATCTGGTCGGGCACGGCGTCGATGGTGGTCGCGCGGACGACCGAGGGCGAAATCGGAATCCTGCCGGGCCACGAGCCGGTGCTTGCGATTCTGGCCAGCGGTGAGGTGCGCCTCACCGTGGCCGGGGGCGGCTCGGTTCGCGCGAAGGCGGACGACGGATTCCTCTCGGTCGAACACGACACCGTGACGATCGTCGCCCGCTCAGCGGAACTCGTCGAGGGCTGACGGTTCGGCAATGCTGATCGCGATGGCGGGACTCCCGGGAACCGGGAAGAGTACGATCGCCGGGCACGTCGGTGCGCGGCTCGGCGCCGCTGTGGTCTCGGTCGATCCGATCGAGGAGGCGATCCTGACCGCGGGAATCGACAGCGACCAGCCCACGGGCCTCGCGGCCTACTTGGTCGCCGAGACGCTTGCCGAGTCGGTGCTCGCGGCCGGGCACAGCATCGTCGTTGACGCGGTCAACGCGGTCGAGCCGGCCAGGGAACAGTGGGTGGGACTCGCCAAGCGGCAGGGTGTCGAGCTGAGGTTCGTCGAGGTCATGTGCTCCGACCGGGACCTGCACCTCGAGCGCCTCGCGGCGCGGGTGGCGAAGCTGCCCCACCTCGCCGAGCCGGACCGGCACGCGGTCGAGCAGAGCCTCGAGGACTACTCCGCGTGGCACGGGCAGAGCGCAGCCGCCCCGAGGCTGACGCTGGACACCTCGCACAGCGTGGAGTCGAACGTCGAGGCTGCACTCGCTTTCCTCACGGGCTGATGCTCGTTCTGCTTCCGCCGTCGGAGACCAAGCGCGACGGCGGAGACGATCGTGCCCTCGACCTGTCCAGGCTCAGCTACCAGGGGCTCACCGGGTCCCGCGCTGCGGCCCTGGATGCGACGAGAATTCTGGCGCTGGATCCGGATGCGATGGCCGCGGCCCTGCGGCTGGGCCCCACCCAGCACGGCGAACTCGAGCGCAACAGGCGTATCGCGCAGTCGCCGGTCATGGCGGCCATGGACCGCTACACCGGTGTGCTCTACGACGCGCTGGATGCCGCGACCCTGTCGCCGTCGGCGCGCTCGTTGGCGCGCTCGAGCGTGGTCATCCATTCCGCCCTCTTCGGCCTTGTCGGCGCTGGTGACCCCATCCCGGCGTACCGGCTGTCGCATGACTCCCGGCTGCCGGGGCTGAAGCTGCGATCTCTGTGGAGAGCGTCGATCGGAGCCGAGCTGGACCGGCACGACGGGCTCGTCCTCGACCTCCGCTCCGAGGCCTATGTGGCGCTGGGACCGGTGCCGGTCCGGCCCGAGAGCTACTTCCTCCGGGTCGTCGCCGCGGGGGTGGACGGCAAGAAGCGCGCCCTCAACCACTTCAACAAGAAGGGCAAGGGCGAATTCGTGCGCGCCCTGCTGGAGGCGGAGCAGGACCATGCCGACGGGGCGTCGCTGATCGAGTGGGCGCGGGGTCGCGGCATCCGTCTCGCGCTTGGTGCTCCTGGTGAGCTTGAGCTTGAGGTCGAGGAGGTCGTCGCGGCACAGCGCTGAGCGGTGGACGGGTCACAATCGCCCTGTCAGCGACCCGCGCGCCAGCAGCCCGCGAAGTGGTCGTCGACCATTCCGGACGCCTGCATGAGCGCGTAGAGCGTCGTGGGTCCCACGAAGCGGTAGCCGAGGCCGCGGAGGGCCTTACTCATGGCGGTCGATTCCGCGGTCACCGCCGGCACTTCGCCCGCGCCCGGCGGTCGCGCGCGCCGATGAGGAGCGAAGGACCAGATCATCCGATCGAGCGCGCCGGGGTCGTCGCGTACGAGCTCCCGGGTGATGCGCGCGTTGGAGATCGTCGCGACGATCTTCGCCCGATTACGGATGATGCCGGGGTCGAGCATGAGCCGCTCGACATCGGAGGTCGTCAGCTCGGCCACCGCGTCGATTTCGAAATCGGCGAACGCGCGGCGGAAATTCGGGCGGCGGCGCAGGATCGTGATCCAGGAGAGTCCGGCTTGAAAGCCTTCCAGACTGAGCTTTTCGAACAGCGGCCTGTCGCCGTGCAGCGCTACCCCCCACTCCTCGTCGTGGTAGCGGCGGTACTCGTCGTCGCCGGCGCTCCATCCGCAGCGGGCTACCCCTGCCTCATCAGTGACGACGCTCATGCGTGCCAGGGCACGGGGTGACTCGCGGTGCTCATGCGTGCCCGATCGACTCGTGGTCGAGCAACCAGACCTTGGTCGGAATGCCACTGCCGCCGCTGTAGCCGGTGATCTTGCGATTGGCGGCGAGAACCCGGTGGCATCCGATGATGATCGGCACCGGATTCGCCCCGATCGCACCGCCGACCGCGCGGCCGGCCGTCGGACGGCCTGTCGCGAGTCCGATGGCCCCGTACGAGGAGACATCGCCGAACTTCAGCCGGGCGAGCTCAGCCCAGACCGCACGCTGGAACTCGGTGCCGGCGAGGTTCACGGGGAGGTCGAAGTCGTGACGCTCGCCGGCGAAGTACTCAGCAAGCTGAACGGCGGCCGACTCGAGGATGGTGCTCGACGACTCTGCGACATCGTCGTGGGGCAAGTGGCCGTCGCGCTCGATAGCGAGCGAGGTGATCGCGCGTTCATCGGCGGTGATCTCGATGCGCCCGATCGGGCTGTCGACGCGCACGAGGTGAACAGGCATGGAAACCGCCGCCGGTGGGGGAGTGGCGGCCTCGTCGACCGTCGGAACGCTCAGGGTAGGTGCTGTGGTCATGAAACGACTGTAGCTGCGGCATCCGACCCGATCCGGCGGCTTTAGGACATCGGGTGGAGCCTGCTCCATTGCACGCCCTGGGGAGGAGCACTCCGGACGATCTAGTCTGGGACGATGGCAGAAATCGACTACCGCAACCTCGGCCGCTCCGGACTCATCGTCTCGACGATCGGGCTCGGCTGCAACAACTTCGGCCGGCTCCGCACGGCAACCGAGACGCAGGAGGGAACCGACGCTGTCATCGACGCGGCAATCGACGCCGGCGTCACGCTGTTCGACACGGCCGACATCTACGGTGCCGAGCGCGGCCTCAGCGAGACGCTCATGGGCAACTCGCTCGGCAAACGCCGCGGTGACATCGTGCTCGCGACCAAGTTCGGCATGGACATGCAGGGGTCGAACGGGCCGGATTGGGGTGCGCGCGGCTCTCGTCGCTATGTGCGGCTCGCCGTGGAGGCCTCCCTCCGCCGCCTGCAGACCGACTGGATCGACCTGTACCAGCTGCACGTGCCGGATCCCCTCACACCGATCGAGGAGACTCTCGATGCACTCGACGATCTCGTCGCCGAGGGCAAGATCCGCTACATCGGCCACTCCAACCTCGCGGGCTGGCAAATCGCCGAGGCCGAATACGTGGCCCGGCTGCACGAGCATCCGAAATTCATCTCGGCGCAGCACGAGTACAGCCTGATCGTGAGGGATGCCGAGCGGGAGGTGCTTCCCGCGGTGCGCGAGTTCGGCCTCGGGTTCCTCCCGTTCTTCCCGCTCTACAACGGGCTGTTCACGGGCAAGTTCACCCGGCAGGGTGGACCTGCTGACAGCCGGATCATGCACACGCGACCACACCTGCTCGAGAGTGCCCCTTGGGACGCGATGGACCGCTACGCGCAATTCTGCGCCGACCGCGACATCAGCATGCTCGAGGCGACGTTCGCCTGGCTGCTGGCCCAGCCCGCGCTCACGAGTGTCATCGCGGGCGCCACGAAGCCGGAGCAGATCGAGCAGAACGCGTGGGCGTCGACCTCGTGGTCGCCATCCCCGGCGGAGGTCGACGAGATCACGGCACTGTTCGACTAGCGTCTCCTCCCCAGGGAACCGGCGACGGGGTTCCCCACCGCGGTGCCGGGCGGGCGTCGTGGGGCACCGCCCCGCGGAAGACTGCGTGCATGGCAACCGTCGTGAAGACCCAGCGCCCGGAGGACTTCCTCGCCCTCGTTCCCCAGCTCGCGGGGTTCCGCCCGCGCAACAGCATCATCATCGTCGCGTTCCGCGGCAACCGCACCTGTGCGGCGATGCGTTTCAACGTGCCCGATGCGGATGCCGGAGCGGGCTACAGCACCGTCGCGGGTCGGCTCATCGGAATTCTCTGCAAGGTGAGGGGAGCCGACGCAGTCGTTCCCGTCGTCTACACCGACGACAGGTTCGCCGATTGCCGGGGCATCCCGCACGCCGGCTTCGTCAGGGCCGTCGTCGATCGCGCCAGAACCGCAGGGTTTCTGGTCCGCGACGCGCTCTGCGTCGCGGAGGACGGGTGGGGGTCCTATCTTGACCAGGACTGCCCGCGTGACGGGCGCCCGCTCGCAGCGATCGAGTCCTCCTCCGTCAACGGCGCGATCCCGCGCGAACTCCGGAACGACCTGGGGCCGGTCGACGCGGGGAGCGAATTGCCGACGGTGGACCTCGCGACGCGGGAGCGAGTCGCGCGGCTGGTGAAAGGACTTCACGAGTATGTGCGCGCGCAGCGTGATCCCGATGTCGCGGATGTCGCCGACCCCGCCATGGTCGACCCTGGTCTCATCGAACCGGAGTTATTCGAACCGGAGGCGATCGCACGCGAGCCCGACGACGACGGGTGGGACGACGACGGGTGGGAGGACGGCGACAATGAGCAGGACGACCTATTCGACGATGACGCGTATGGCGACGACTCCGACGGCGCGTACGGCGACGAGTCCTATGACGACGCGGGTGACGCAGACGACGACATGCCCAGATCCGGCTGGCTGCCCGGCTTCGCCGAAGACGCGCTGCAGCTCCCGCCAGACGCGATCGACGACCGAGCCGCGGCAGTGCTCATCCTGTGTCTTCAATCGCCGATGATGCGCGACGTGGTGATGCTTCAGTGGGCCTTCGGACTCGAGGTGGGGGAGCTGGCGCTCGATGAGAACAAGCGTTTCCTCGCAGGCGAGGACCCGGCGGCGTTCCTCGTCGCTCCACTCATGTGGGGAGACGGACCGCGGCCAGACGTCCCGCGGGTGCGAGCGGCGATCGTGCTCGTGAAGGCCCTCGCCGCTCGCGCGCCCCGGTCGATGAGGCCACCGCTGCTGTGCCAGCTCGCGTGGTTCAACTGGGCGCTCGGCAAGAGTTCGCTCGCGGGACGGTTCGTCGGCGAGGCGGAGCGGATCGACGCGAACTTCGGTCTCGCGGAGCTTCTTCGCGCGATGCTCGAGGCCGGCCATCTTCCCGAATGGGCATTCGCCATCCCCGACGACGCGGGAACGCGGTGAGCCCGCTGTCGCGGCGGTCGGCAGTGGTCAATGCCCCACGAGCGGTCCCATCACCCGGGCGGCGAGGGAGGGCCGTCCGGTCACTCGCTCCTCGACATCGGCGATGCCCATCGCGAGCAGGCCGGCGTTCGCCGCGGCGAAACGAATCGGTTCCGGCTCCCACCGAGGTGACTGGTGACCGACCCAGGGCAGGCGCACCAGGCTTGAGTCGGTGCCCGTGATCAGGTCGGCGAGGGTGCGCCCGGCGAGATTGGTAGTGCTCAGCCCGTCGCCGACGTAACCGCCGGCCGAACCGAGTCCCGTCTCCGGATCGAACCGTACACTCGCGTGCCAGTCGCGCGGCACGCCGAGCGGGCCGCCCCAACGATGCGTGATGGCCGCGTCCGCGGCTTGTGGGAACAGGTCGACGAGCGTGCGCCGTAGATGCTCGAACACCTTCGGCGAGTGGTCGTACCCGGCGCTCACGGCGCTGCCCCAGTGGTACCGGGCCCCGCGGCCGCCGAACGCGAACCTGTTGTCGGCGGTCCGCTGCCCGTAGACGAGCAGATGCCGGAAGTCGGTGAAGGTCTGGCCGTGATCGATGCCGGCGCGGCGCCAGAACTCGTCCGGCAGCGGCTCGGTGGCGATCATGAGCGAGTAGAGCGGCAGGATGTCGCGGTGCGACTGGCCAATCGTCGCGCCGTAGCCTTCGGTCGCCTGCACGATGACGGGCGCAAACACCGCCCCGCGCGTCGTGCGGACAACGCCCTGCGAGTACGACACCGCCTCGGTGCCCTCGACGATTCTCACCCCGCGCCGCTCGAGCGAGGCTGCGAGCCCCCGCACGAGCCTGGCCGGATGCACGCGGGCGCACGCCGGGTCGAAGACTGCCCCGAGCGCCCCGGCGGCGCCGAGCCGAGAACCGCCTGTGCCGCCCGAGTCACCATCGCCGGGCCCGCGCAGTTCGAGCGCGTCGACGCGGTAGAGCGCGGCCTCCTCGACGTCGGCTCGAGCCGAACGGAGCTGCGCGGCAGATCGCGCGAACGCGAGAGTGCCGCCCCTGACGAAGTGGCAGTCGATGCCCTCGGCAGCGGTCGCGCGCCCGACCTCGTCGACCGTCTCGATCATCGCCCGACGCATCGCGATCGCTGCGGCGCGTCCGTGAGCCCGCTCGAGCGACACCGTCGATCGCGGGAACAGCGCGCTGCACCAACCGCCGTTGCGACCGGACGCGCCGAAGCCCGAGATCTCCTTCTCGATCACCGTGATGCTGAGGCGATCGTCCCTGGCCAGCAGATAGTGCGCGGTCCACAGGCCGGTCAAGCCCCCGCCGATGATCGCGACGTCCGTGTGGAGGTCGCCATCGAGCGGTGGGCGCCGGTCCAGGCCGCCCGGGACGGTGTCGTGCCAGAACGACAGGTCCCGGTAGTCGCGGGTCAGATGAGGGTCCATGCCTCGGTCAGCACGCCGCGCAGGATGCTCTCGATCTCGTCGAATTCCTTCGGCCCGATGGTGAGCGGGGGAGCGAGCTGCACCACGGGGTCTCCGCGGTCGTCGGCACGGCAGTAGAGCCCGGCCTCGAACAGCGCCTTCGACATGAAGCCGCGCAGCAGGCGCTCCGACTCGTCGTCGTCGAACGTCTCCTTGGTGGCCTTGTCCTTGACGAGCTCGATGCCGAAGAAGTAGCCGTCGCCTCGCACGTCGCCGACGATCGGCAGGTCGAGCAGCTTCTCGAGGGTGGCACGGAAGATCGGGGAGTTCTCGCGCACGTTCTCGTTGAGCCCCTCCTCCTCGAAGATGTCGAGATTCGCGAGCGCGACGGCGGATGACACCGGGTGCCCACCGAACGTGTAGCCGTGATAGAACGCGGTGTCGCCGTGCTTGAACGGCTCGTAGATCTTCTCGCTGACGATCGTCGCGCCGATTGGGGAGTACCCGCTGGTCATCCCCTTCGCGCAGGTGATCATGTCCGGCTCGATGCCGTAGGTCGTCGAGGCGAACATGTTGCCGATACGACCGAAGGCGGTGATGACCTCGTCGGCCACGAGCAGCACGTCGTACTGGTCGCAGATCTCGCGCACACGCGCGAAATAGCCGGGGGGCGGCGGGAAGCACCCACCGCTGTTTTGCACGGGTTCGAGGAACACCGCTGCGACCGTCTCGGGACCTTCGAAGAGGATCATTTCCTCGATACGGTTCGCCGCCCACTGCCCGAAGACGTTCAGGTCGTCGCCGTGCTCCGGGGCCCGGTAGAAGTTGGTGTTGGGAACGCGGAACCCGCCGGGGGTCACCGGCTCGAACATCTCTTTCATTGCAGGGATGCCGGTGATGGCGAGGGCGCCCTGCGGCGTGCCGTGATAGGCGACGCTTCGCGAGATCACCTTGTGCTTGGTGCCGCGGCCCTGGAGCTTCCAGTAGTACTTCGCGAGCTTGAACGCGGTCTCGACCGCCTCGCCGCCGCCGGTCGAGAAGAAGACCCGGTTGAGGTCACCCGGCGCATAGTCGGCAATGCGGTCGGCGAGTTCGATGGCGGCCGGATGCGCATAGGACCAGAGCGGGAAGAACGCGAGCTCCTCGGCCTGCTTGGCGGCGACCTCGGCGAGACGCCTGCGCCCGTGACCGGCGTTCACCACGAAGAGGCCGCTCAGCCCGTCGATGTACTTGCGCCCGCGGCTGTCCCAGATGTGGTGGCCCTCGCCCTTCACGATGATGGGAACGCCGTGGCCATCCTCCATCACCGACTGGCGGGTGAAGTGCATCCAGAGGTGGTCCTTGGCCTTCTGCTGCAGATCGGCCTCGACCGTCGGCAGCAGAGTGTGGATTCCCTCGGAGATCGGAGTTTCTGTCGTCGTCATGATTACCGGGTTCCCCAGTTATAGAACTGTTTCTGCAGTCGCAAATAAACGAAGGTCTCGGTGGACTGCACGCCATCGATCCCTCGGATCTCATTATTAAGCAGGTCGATGAGCTGGTCGTCGTTCTCGCACACGATTTCTGCGAGGATGTCGAAACTTCCCGCGGTGAGCACGACATAGTCGACGGCGGGGATCGAGCTCAGCGCCTCGGCGACACGCGTGGTGTCTCCCGTGACGCGAACGCCGATCATCGCCTGGCGGTAAAATCCCAGCTGCATCGGGTCGGTGACGGCGACGATCTGCATCACGCCGGAATCGGTGAGCTTCTGAACCCGCTGTCGCACTGCGGCTTCGCTGAGGCCCACGGCCTTGCCGATCTCGGCGTACGAGCGCCGACCATCGTTCTGAAGCTGCTCGATGATCGCCTTCGAGACGTCATCGAGTTGCACCGGCTTGGCCGGGGTCGCTCTGCTCGTGGACGCCATCCACCGATTCTGTCAGCGAATTACACTCTCGGCAAGTGGATCCGCACTGAAGGTTGTCGATTTCGACTAAATCAGTGGCGACCGTCGTCTGGTTAAACGGCAGCCCACTGGCTATGTTGGAGCAATGACAGCTTCAGAACTGCGCAATTTCATCGGCGGCCAGTATGTCGAGGCTCAGGCCTCGTCGGCGTTCGACGTGATCGACCCCGCCACCGAGAAGAGCTACACCTCCTCACCCGTGTCCGGGCGCGAGGACGTCGACACCGCCTACGCCTCCGCCGCCGCCGCGTTCGAGGAGTGGGGCGAGTCCACCCCCTCCCAGCGTCAGCTCGCGCTCTTCCGCATCGCGGATGCGATGGAGTCCCGCGCGGAGGAGTTCGCTGACCTCGAGTCGCAGGACACAGGCAAGCCCCGCGGCTCGCTCGTCGAGGACGAGATCATGCTGTCGGTCGACCAGATCCGATTCTTCGCCGGCCAGGCCCGCAGCCTCGAGGGTAAGTCCGCCGGCGAGTACATGGCCGACCACACCTCGTTCATCCGCAGGGAGCCGATCGGCGTCATTGGCCAGGTCACCCCGTGGAACTACCCGCTCAACATGGCGGTCTGGAAGTTCGCCCCCGCGGTCGCGGCCGGCAACACCACGGTGCTCAAGCCGAGCGACACGACACCCCAGTCGACGCTGCTGCTCGCCGAGATCGCAGCGGAGTTCCTGCCGCCGGGAGTCTTCAACGTCATCACCGGCGACCGCACCACTGGCGCCGCGATGATCGAGCACCGCACCCCGCAGATGGTGTCGATCACGGGCTCGGTCCGCGCCGGGATGGAGGTCGCGAAATCGGCGGCGAACGATCTCAAGCGGGTGCACCTTGAGCTTGGCGGCAAGGCGCCCGTCGTCGTCTTCAACGACGCCGACATCGAGAAGGCCGCCGCGGGCATCGGGTTGGCCGGATACTTCAACGCGGGACAGGACTGCACCGCGGCGACGCGCGTGCTCGTGCAGGAGGACATCCACGACGAGTTCGTGGCGGCTCTGGTCGCGTGGGCGAAGCTGAACGCGACGACGGGAGCGCCCAGCGCCGACGACATCCTCTTCGGCCCGCTGAACAACTCCAGCCAGTTCGACCGGATCTCCTCCGTCGTCGACGCGCTGCCATCCAACGCGAACGTCGAGCTCGGTGGTCGGCGCCAAGGCGACATCGGCTACTTCTTCGAGGCATCGATCGTGACCGGTTTGAAGCAGACCGACGACGCCATCCAAAACGAGATCTTCGGTCCCGTCATCACCGTGCAGAAGTTCACCGACGAGGCGCAGGCCCTCGCCTGGGCAAACGACGTGCAGTACGGCCTCGCGTCGTCGGTGTGGACGAAGGACCATGGCCGCGCGATGCGATTCGCCAAGCACCTGGACTTCGGATGCGTGTGGATCAACACCCACATTCCGCTGGTCGCGGAGATGCCGCACGGCGGGTTCAAGCACTCCGGCTACGGCAAGGACCTCTCCGCCTACGGCTTCGAGGACTACACCCGCATCAAGCACGTCATGAGCTACATCGGCCACTAGCACGCCGGTCGAACGTAGGCTGTTCTCGTGGATGACGACGATCTCGCTGACACGGTCATCAGGCCGGCGCGTTCACCTGTCGAGCCGTCCGACCGCCCGGACGATGACACGATCGTGAAGGCACCGCCGCCGCTCGTACTGCCCGACGACGGCAGGGTGTCCACACGGTCCCGTGAGCGCGCCGTGGCGGAGGCCACCGCCCAGCCGGAGCCTTCCACCCCGGCCCGGTACCGGTTCAGCGTCAATTCGGCCGAGCCACTCCCGCTCGACGTTCCGGCGCTGATCGGCAGGGACCCCCGTCCGCCGCGGGTGGCGAGCGCCGTGCTTCCGCGATTCGTGCGGGTGAACTCGCCGAGACGCGAAGTTTCGGCCACTCACCTGGAGTTGCGCCAGGACGGAACATCGGTCATCGTGACGGACATGCGGTCAACCAACGGTACGGTGATCACCGTGCCCGGAATGCCTGAGTTCACATTGCATGCAGGCGGGTCGATGGTCGTCGCCCCCGGCACCACGCTTGACCTCGGGGACGACAACATCATTGAGATCATGCCGATCGGGCGTCTGCTCGCCCGTGACCTGGAACCATTCGAAAGGCTGTCCCCGTGACACAGATCGGTCGCAGCGCAGCTCTGCACTCCCTCAGCATCCCCGGCAGGCAGGGTCAGAGTGTCGGCTTGTCCTGGGGTGCGGCGACAGATATCGGCCGCAAACGAACCCTGAACGAAGACAGCTTCCTCGCGGAGGCCCCGTTCTTCGTCGTCGCCGACGGCATGGGCGGGCACGCCTCGGGTGACATCGCGAGCGCGGCGGTCGTGCGGCGCCTCGCCGAGGAAGGATCCGCCGACTTCGCCGAGCCGGAGCAGATCATGACGGCGCTCCGGATCGCGACGGCCGACATCACCCTCGCGGCCGACGACGACGACCTCGGGGTCGGCACAACAGCCACGGGCGCGGTGCTGACCCTTGTCGACAGCGAGCCGTACTGGGCGGTCTTCAACATCGGTGATTCCCGCGTGTATCAACTCATCGAGGGTGAGCTGACCCAGGTCACCGTCGATCACTCCGTCGTTCAAGAGCTCGTCGACGCCGGCCTCCTGGCCCAGGACGAGGCCGAGTTCCACCCCGACGCCAACATCATCACGCGCGCCGTCGGTTTCAATGCGGAGCCGATGGCAGACCTGTGGATGCTTCCCGCGCGCACCGGTCTCCGTCTGCTCATCTGCTCGGACGGGCTCACCCGCGAGGTGAACGATGTGGCGCTGCGCGAGACGCTCAACGCCGGATTCGGACCCCAGGAAACAGCCACCACACTCGTCGACGCCGCCCTCGCGGCAGGCGGCCGCGACAACATCACGCTCGTGATCGTGGACGTCGTCGAGTCTCCCGACGCCGCACCACTCGAGAACACGATCCCGCGGCAGGACGCCGCCACAGCCTGAGGCCAGCCACGCTGCGACCACTACTGGGGGTGCACCTCACGGGCCGTGAGCCGCCCGGCCTCCGCGGATAAGCCGGGACCCGCTGGTAGAATCGCATCTCTGAGTAGCGCACGGCGACGTGGCCACCTAACCGATTCTGAGCACACGAGGAGGCATCATGGCCAGACGCCTCCCGTCGCCGCCTCCGGTGCTCCCCGGCTTCACCCACGTGCACGTTCTCGGTTCCGGTGGCTTCGCCGACGTCTTCCTCTACGAGCAGAACATGCCCAGGCGGCAGGTGGCCGTGAAGGTCATGCTGAGCGAGGTCGTCAACGAGCAGGTCAGGCAGATGTTCCAGGCCGAGGCGAACCTCATGGCCCAGCTGAGCGCACACCCCTCGATTCTCACCGTGTACCAGGCGAGCGTCTCCTCCGACGGCCGCCCCTACCTGGTGATGGAGTTCTGCTCCTCCGGACTGAGCGACCGCTACCGCCGCGAGCGGATCCCCGTGCCCGAGATCCTGCGCATCGCCGTCAAGATCGGCAGCGCGATCGAGACCGCGCACCGCGCCGGGGTGCTGCACCGCGACATCAAGCCGTCGAACATCCTCCTCACTGCCTACGGGCATCCCGTGCTGTCCGACTTCGGCATCGCGTCGACGCTCGGCGAGGCCGAAAACCAGGAGGCGGTCGGCATGTCGATCCCCTGGTCGGCGCCGGAGGTGCTCGATGACGAGACGCCGGGCACGATCGAGTCGGAGGTGTGGTCCTTCGCGGCGACCGTGTACACGCTGCTCGCCGGCCGCTCGCCATTCGAGGTACCCGGGGATTCGAACCGATCCACCGATCTCATGGCGCGTATCAACCGGGCCACGGTGCAGCCGATCGGGCGGCCGGATGTGCCGGCGAGCCTCGAGCGTGCGCTGCAGCGCGGCATGTCCCGCCGCCCGGAGGCCCGCCAGCGCAGCATCCTGGAGCTCGTCCGCGAGATCCAGGCCGTTGAGACAGAACTCGGGGTGCTCCAGACGCCGATCGAGGTCGCAGTGGACGACTGGGCGCTGTCGTCGATGTCGGATCTCGAGGAGCGCACGCGCATCCGCGGGGTCGCCGGAGCACCGTCGTCGACCGCCGCGCGTCGTCGTCGTCGCCGCTCGTCCGCAGCGGAGCCTGACTCGGAATACGCCGCCGTCGGCACCCTTCTGAGGTCCTCGTCGTCACAGGTCGCCCGCAGTACAGGCACGACCCCACCCGCCACGACGCGCGCGTTCCGTTGGGTCGCGATCTCCCTCGTCGCCGCGGCCGTGCTCGTCATCGGAGTCGGCGCAGTTGTCACGACCAGCCTCGTGCGGGCGAACGCGGGAGCTATCCCCGTCGTGGTCGACATCGACGCGCAGGTTGCGAACGGCTCGGTCGAGTTCTCCTGGCCCGACCCCGGGCTGCTGCCCTCCGACTCGTACCAGATCTCCGCGACGGACCGGCAGCCGATCATCCAGACGCGGCGGCAGTTCGCGATTACGGCATCCGACGGTGACCGGGTCTGCATCACGGTCACCGTCAATCGCGACGGGAAGACCGGCGCGGCGAGCATCGAGAAGTGCGTGGTCTTCGAATCGTGAGGTTGCAGCGTGTTTAGACGCTGGCTCGCGAGCCACCGATCTCTCTTCGTGACCGCGACGAGCACCTCCCTGATCGCTGCCGTGGTCGCGGGCCTTGCCGTGGTGTCCGGCGGCTATGAAGCCCAGCGGATCGACCTGGGCGACGGGTCGGTGTGGGTCGCCAACTCGGCCGAGCAGGTGATCGGCCGCGCGAACACCGAGATCCTCGCGCTCGACACCGTCGTTGAGGGGAGCGGATCGGAACTGGACGTCATCCAGGCCGGACGCACGGTGCTGCTGTTCGACCGGGCGAACAGCAAGGTCGACATCGTCGACGCTGCGATCGCCGAGGTGAGCGACAGCGTTCCCCTCCCGCCGGAGGCGCCCGAGCTGTACCTCGCGGGCGAGACGGTAGTCATCCACGCGACCCGCACCGGTGCCGTGTGGTTAGTCCCGGTCGGCGAACTGCGCGACTTCGACGCCGAGGCCGAGCCGACACTGAGCCTCGGCAGCGACTCGGCGGTGAGCGTCAGCCCCGACGGCACACTCCTTCTCTACTCGCCGGACGCCGGCGAGGTGTACCGCGTGAACTCCGCCTCGGGCGACTCCGTCGAAGAGGCGTTCCCCACTGACTTCGCCGAGCCCGGCAGCGAGATCAGCATCAGTTCCGTCGCCGGACGCTGGGTTCTATTCGACGCGAACTCGAGTCGGATCTCGATCGAGGGGCGGATGCTGGACCTCTCCGGGCTTCTCGCCGGCGCGCGGAACGCCGTATTGCAGTCCCCGAGCGACACCGGCGACAGCGCGCTCATCGGCTTCCCGGGCGGGCTCCTCTCTGTGCCGCTCACCGATGGGGCTCCCACGCTGGTCGCCGACACCGGGGGAGGTGCCCCCGCTGCGCCGCTCGTGCTCGGCGATTGTGTGTTCGCCGCCTGGACCTCGGGTGTCGCGTGGCGGGACTGCGCCGGCGACACGGCACCCACCGAGCTCTCACTGGAATCCGTCGGCCGGAGCGCGGCGCGTCTCGATTTCGCGGTGAACGGCGACAGGGTCGTGCTCAACGATCCCCGCAGCGGCAGCAGCTGGGCGGTGCAGCAGCGCGGCGAGCTCATCGACAACTGGGACGAGCTCATTCTCGAGGACGAGGAGAGGCAGGAGGTCGAGGAGAACAACGACGACGTGCCTCCCGAATACGAGGCCAACCAGCTGCCGCCGATCGCGATCGAGGACGAATTCGGTGCCCGCGCCGGGCGCGCAAACGTGCTCCCGGTGCTGCTCAACGACTACGACCCGAATGGCGACGTGCTCGTTGTCGAGACGGTCGACGAGATCGAGGAGAGCATCGGTCGGATCGATGTCATCGACAGCCGCCAGCGCATCCAGCTCACCCTCTTGGATGATGTGACGGGCACGGTGACCTTCGGGTACACGATCTCCGACGGCCGCGGCGGAACGGCGGCGGCGACCGTGACGGTCACCGTCAGGTCACCGGGGGAGAATTCGGCGCCCGTGCAGATGCGCCCGACCCGCGCGATTGTGGCCGAGGGAAACCGCGTCACCACCTCGGTGCTCGGCGACTGGATCGACCCCGACAGCGACGCCTTCTACCTCACCGCGGCGACGTCAGCGCCACCCGACGTCGTGACCTACAAGCCCAGCGGCACGGTCGACTTCCAGGAGGGCGGCGAGTCAAGCCAGCTTCGCGCCGTCTCGCTGGCCGTCTCCGACGGCCAGGCGGTGGGGGCGGGCAGCCTCACCGTTTCGGTGCGCCCGGCCGGCGAGGTGCCGATCA
This sequence comes from Marisediminicola sp. UYEF4, assembly GCF_040546025.1. Classification (NCBI taxonomy): domain Bacteria; kingdom Bacillati; phylum Actinomycetota; class Actinomycetes; order Micrococcales; family Microbacteriaceae; genus Marisediminicola; species Marisediminicola sp. UYEF4. The sequence goes on from NZ_JBEPNA010000018.1 coordinate 38,062, forward strand.
TCGCCGACCCGTTCGTCGTGCTCAGTTACGCCGGTCAAGAGACGACAGTCAGGCCGCTCGAGCACGTGCGCGGCGGGACGGGCGAGCTGCGGCTGAGCAGTGTCGCGCCGCGGCCGGGAGTGACGATCGAGGCGAGCCTCGAGGCGGGTACCTTTCGCTTCACAAGCGACCAGGTGCGTAGCCACATCCTCGAATACGTGGTCAACGACGGCGACCAGACCGTCACGGGAACGGTCCGGATCGACGTGCAGGCGAGGCCGGACGCGAACAGCACGCCGATCACGATCCTGAAGACCGTGTTCGTGAAGACGCTGAGCAGCGAGACCGTTGACGTTGCCTCGACCGACATCGATCCCGCCGGAGGGGTGCTGCTCGTCACCGGGGTCTCGAACGTGCCAGACGGGTCCGGTGTGAGCGCCGACGTGCTTGAGCAGCGCTACGTCCGGGTGACCCTGACCGCCCCGCTCGCGGGCACCGTTGCCTTCGACTACCGCGTCACGAACGGACTCGCGAGTGCCGACGGCGTGATCACCGTCGTCGAGATCCCCCGACCGACAACTCTCCAGCCTCCTGTCGCCGCCGACGACACGGTCACAGTGCGGATGGGTGACTCGGTCGACATCCCCGTGCTCGACAATGACGCGCATCCGGACGGCGAGCAGCTCACGCTCAACCCGAAGCTTCCCTCGGGCCTGCGGAGCGCATCAGGACTGCTGTTCGCCTCCGGCGACGTGCTGCGCTACCTGGCGCCCGAGCGCAGCGGCAACTTCACCGCCGTCTACGAGGTGGCGGGCCCCGACGGGCAGGTCGACCAGGCCGAGGTGCGCATTGCGGTGCGGGAATCGGTCGCTGCGACGAACTCGGCGCCGGTACCAGCCCCGGTGACCGCTCGCGTGCTTGCCGGCGAAACCGTGCGAATCAAGATCCCGCTAACCGGCATCGACCCCGACGGCGACTCCGTACAGCTGCTGGGGCAGGACTCGAGCCCGCAGAAGGGCGCCGTCACCGATGTCGGCAGCGACTACATCGACTACCTCGCCGGCGAGTACTCCGCCGGCACCGACACCTTCACCTACCGGGTGATCGACTCCCTCGGCAAGCGGGCCATCGGATCGGTGCGCGTCGGCATCAGCGCGCGTTCCGGCGACGCCGGAAATCCGATCGCGGTCGAGGACGAGGTGCTCATCCGGCCAGGCAAGACCGTGTCGGTGCAGGTGCTCGCCAACGACTCCGACCCGGACGGCAGCCCGCTGAGCATAGTCAGCGTCGAGCCGAACAGCCCGGAGATCGGCTTCGAGATCGTCGGCGACATCGTCACGGTGACCCCGCCGACCGACCCGGGACGATACGGTCTCGTCTACACGATCGAGAACGCCTACGGCGGCACGAGCTCCAACTTCATCACTGTGGTCGTCGATCCGGATGCCCCGCCGGCATACCCGGTCGCGAGGGACACCGTGCTGACCCTCTCCGACATCGTGGATCGCGACACGGTCAACGTCGACGTGCTGCGGAACGTGTTCTTCGCCGACGGTGATGTGTCGTCGCTCGAGCTGTCGCTGCTCCCCGGCTACGGCGACACCGCGACGGTGGTGCGGGGCAAACGTCTCGACATCACCATCACCGACAGGCGGCAGATCGTCCCGTTCTCCGTCGCCAACCCCGACGACCCGACGATCGTCGCTTACGCGTTCGTGTGGGTTCCCGGCTTCGACGACGCCCTCCCGCAGCTCGACCGTACGGCGCTCACGCTGACCGTCGCCAGCGAGTCGCGAATCGAGTTCGACCTCAACGACTACGTTCTCGCGGTTGCCGGCCGGAACGTGCGCCTCGTCGACTCGACAACGGTGCAGGCGACCAATGCGAACGGCGACAGCCTGGTGGTCGATGAGGACACCCTCTCCTTCACCTCGGCCGACGGCTACTTCGGTCCCGCCTCGATCTCGTTCGAGGTCACCGACGGGACGAGCATCGACGACCCGACCGGTCGCCGGGCGACGCTCGTCCTGCCGATCAGGGTCACGCCGCGCGAGAACCAGCCCCCGGTGTTCACCGGCGGCACAATCGACTTCGAGCCGGGGGAGGAGAAGACGCTCGACCTGCTCCGACTGACGACCTACCCCTATCCGGACGACATCGACGAGCTCGCCTACAGCGCGGGACCGACCCCTCCGGCAGGGTTCGACTACGAGATCCGCGGCACGAACCTGATCATCCGTGCGAACGAGGGCACCAGGAAGGGAACCTCCACCGGGCTGACGATCGGAGTGCGCGACGATCTCGCGGCGGGGCAATCCGGACGCATCCAGCTTGCGGTCGTCGCGTCCACCAGGCCACTCGCGAAACCGGCCGCCGACTCGATCATCGCCCCCCGCGGCGCGACGACGAGCGTCGACGTGCTTGCGAACGACGAGGCGACCAACCCGTTCCCCGGAGGGGAACTTACCGTCGTCGCGATCACCGGACTCGACGGATCGGCGGTCCCGGAGGGCATCACCGTCACCCCCAATGCCACGAGGACGAGACTGTCGGTGACGGTCTCGCCCACAGCCGCTGCCATCAACACCAACCTGCAGTACCAGGTCGCCGACGCGACCCGCGATCCCAGCCGGTACGCGTTCGGATCGATCGCCATCTCGGTGCAGGACCGGCCAGACACGCCCATCGCCCCCGCCCGGGCCGACGGCGGCTACGAGGAGGGTCTCCTCACCCTGCGCCTCACTGCACCGCCCTCGAACAACTCGCCCATCGTCAAGTACGAGGTGGTGAGCACGAGCAACGGAAACTACCGCAAGGACTGCGGCACCGCGCTGCGCTGCGAACTGGCCGACCTCGAGGCGGGGCTCCGCTACCGGTTCTCGATCATCGCCACGAACTCCATCGGCGCGTCGGAGGCGAGCCCGGAGAGCGTCCCGTTGACGGCCGACTACCTCCCGGCGGCACCACGGTCGGTCACGGCCAGCGCGACGGCCGCTGACGCCCGGCCCGCGCTCGATGTGGCATGGTCGCCCGTGGCCGACCCCGTGCTCGGCACGCCGGTCTCGGGGTATGTCGTGCGGGTCTCCGGCCCCGGAGTCGACTTCCAGACGACGACGGGCCCCGAGTCGGCGTCACTCACCACCACCGCGTCGGGCGCCCTCGTGCCGGGCTCGCAATACTCGGTCACCGTGTACGCGCGCAACGCGGCGGCAGTGCTGAGCGACGCCGACTGGCGCAGAACCTCCTCCGCCGCCGTCACCGTCATCGGCGCGCCGGGCCAGGTCAGCGTGGCCGCCGACGTCGTGAACGGGTCCGCCGGGCAGATCCGGGTCACCTGGGGCGCAAGCAATCCGAACGGCGCGCCCGGGGTCGTGTACTCGGTCGGCCGGTTCCGTGCCGACGAGGGCATCCCGTCGTCGTGCGGGGCGGGCGGCCCCAACCCCGGCGTCTCATCGGGTGCGCAGGCCCCCGCCGCCTCCGGGTGGATCGACGGCGGCGCCACCGACGGCACCGACTACCGCTACGTCGTGTACGCCGACAACGGGCTGTTCTGCACCTCGTCGGCATCCGGCGCAGTGCAGAGCAAGGCGCCCCCCGGGGCAACCCTCGCGTCGACCGCGGTCGAGCAGCGCGATGGCAAATTCGATCTGCGGGTCGGATCCCTCTCGGTTTCCTCCGGCATCGTCAGCCGGTTCCAGGCGCAGCTGAACGGCTCCGGAACGTGGTTCAACGTCGGGGAGGGCGACTGGCTCACCTCTGCGGCGAATCTCGCCGTCTACGGCGCGCCCCAGTCGGTCATCTACCGGGCTTGCCGGGACTCCTCGGAGTTCTTCTGTGGGGCGGCGTCGACCGCGCAGACACTGACGCCGGTGAACGTCCGCGGCTCGATCGTGTCGTGCGAGGCCGGGTCGACGCCCACGTCGAACCCGCCCGCCAACCAGGGCGCGCCGACCTACGGCTACCTCTACTCCTATAACGACGGCGGGCCGCCGTTCGAGATCTGGTCGGAGTTCGCGCAGGATGCTGTGGCTCCCGACCCCTCGGCCGTGGGCTCCGGCGAAACCGGTGTGCGGCTCAAGGTCGTCGTGTCGTTCGCCGACGGCTCGACCTACACCGATGATGGGTACGTGCAGGCCACGTGCTCGCCCAGGCCCTGATCGAGCCGCCCGGCACCACCCGGGCGCGAAGCACCCAGCATCCGAAATTCGAACACACCGCAACCCAAGGGGCCACGACATGACCATGACACCAGAGCAGGCCGGCTGGTTCTCTGCCACGTTCAACCGGCTCGTCGGCAACGTCGAACAGGTGATCCTCGGCAAGACATTCGTGGTGCGGCTGTCATTCGCGGCGTTGCTGTCGGAGGGTCACCTGCTTCTCGAGGACTTCCCGGGAACCGGCAAGACCTCTTTGGCACGCGCGATCGCGCAGAGCGTTGCCGGAGTGAGCAGCCGAATCCAGTTCACCCCGGACCTGCTGCCTGGCGACATCACGGGCGTGAGCATCTACGACCAGCGCAGCGGACGATTCGACTTTCACCGCGGGCCGATCTTCGCGAACATCGTTCTCGCCGACGAGATCAACCGTGCGAGCCCGAAGACCCAGTCCGCGCTCCTCGAGGTCATGGAGGAGGGGCACGTCACCGTCGACGGCACCACCCACGGCGTCGGATCGCCGTTCATGGTCATCGCGACACAGAACCCGATCGAGCAGGCTGGTACCTACCGACTGCCCGAAGCGCAGCTCGACCGGTTCATCATGAAGGCATCGATCGGCTACCCGGACCACTCCTCCACGATCCGCATCCTCGAGGGCGCCGGCACCAAGGCGCACGAGGCGACAGTTCCGGCGGTCGTCTCCGCGAGTACGATCGTCGAAATGGCGACCCTGGCCCGCACGGTGCACGTCGACCCGTCGATCAACGACTACATCTCCCGGCTCGTCGACGCGAGCCGCAGTGCGGTCGAGGTGCGCCTCGGCGTCTCGGTACGCGGCGCCCTCGCCCTCGTGCGCGCCTCCAAGACTCTCGCGGCCGCCTCAGGCCGGCACTATGTGATCCCGGACGACGTCAAGCTTCTCGCCGAGCCCGTCCTCGCCCATCGGCTCATCCTCGATGCCGAGGCCGAGTTCGACGGCGTCACCGCGCTGAGCATCATCGGCCAGCTTCTCATCGAGACGCCGCCACCGAGCGACAGGCAAGCGGTGTGACACTCAAGCAGGAGGACACCAGGAGCGGGGCGAAGCGGGCGCCGTCGCTTCCCGCCTCGACCAGGACCGACTCCCGCACGGCCAACGGTCGCGAGTACTACACGACCGTGGCCTCCGTGGCCGGCCTCACGAATGCGCGAACGCGAATTGTCGGGGACCGAACGGGACTCCTCGCCGACGTCATCGTCGCGCTCGTCCGAGCTGGCCGAGCCGTCCTCGCGCTCCTCCGCCGGGTCGGCACCCGCATTGGGGCCGTCGTCACACCGCTCGGCTGGTCCACCGCGATCGTCGTGCCACTGTCTCTCCTGTTCGGCTACCGCTTCGGCTGGCTCGAACTCGTCGCGGTCGGGTACGCGGGAGTCATCCTGCTCGCCATAGCGGTTCTGTACCTCGTCGGGCGGGTCACCTTCGACGTCGAACTGGTGATTCCGCATCGCCACCTCGTCGTCGGCCAGCCCGGTACCGGTGTGGTCTCCTTGCGCAACCCCACGCGGCATCGGGTATTGGGCACGCGCGTCGAAGTGCCGGTGGGCAGGGCGCTCATCGACCTCGCAGCTCCGAGCCTCGCGGCGGGCGAACAGTCTCGGCATGAATTCTCCGTTCCCACCTCGCGCCGTGGAGTCCTCGACATCGGACCCGTCCGCGGCGTGCGCGCCGATCCTGTAGGAATGGTGCGCAGAGAGCTGGTGTGGACGGGAACGAGGCAACTTTTCGTGCATCCGAAGACGATCGACGTGCCGAGCACGAGTACCGGCCTCATCCGCGACCTGGAGGGACAGCCGACCCGGGACCTCACCAACAGCGACGTCTCGTTCCATGCGCTCCGCGAATACGTCGCCGGCGACGAGCGCCGCTATATCCACTGGAAGAGCACGGCGAAAACCGGAACGTACATGGTGCGCCAGTTCGAGGAGACCCGGCGCAGCCGCCTCGTGGTCGCCCTCAGCCTCGCCGAGTCGGACTTCGCCAGCGCCGCGGAGTTCGAAATGGCGGTCAGCGCGGCGGGGTCTCTGGGTCTTCGGGCGATCAGGGATGCGCGGGAGGTGTCGGTCGTCGTGGGCGAGGCGACGCCCGAGTTTGCCAAGCGCAAGGTGCTCGGAATCCGCCAGCTCGGCTCGCTCAGCCGCACCCGGCTCCTCGACGATCTCGCAGGCGTCGATCGCGCGGAATCGTCCCTGTCGATCGTCGATGTCGCACGGGTGACCTCGGAGAAGTTCGCTGGCATCTCCGTCGCGTTCCTCGTGTGCGGGTCGCTCACGACGCCGACCCAGCTGCGCGCGGCATCCGTACTCTTTGCGGCGGGGGTCGAGGTCGTTGCCGTCGTCTGCGACCCGGATGCGGTGCCGGGATTGCGCCGGTTCGCCGGGCTCAGCGTGCTCACGATCGGTTACCTCGACGACCTCGGCCGCTCCCTCGCCAGATCGTCGTCGGTATGAGACGGCGACGCCCGACCCTCAGATCCACCGTCGCGACCACCGCGATGATGTGGCTTGCCACCGCGATCGCCGCGACGGCCCTCTGGCCCGTCTACGAGAGCGCGGCGTTCCTGCTGATGCTCGGCGTGACGACCGTCGTCGCTTCGGCGCTGGCCATCACGGGGGCTGTGTTCCGGTTTCCGGCGCACCTCGTCGCCCTGTCCGGGGTGCTCGCCTACGTCGTTCTCGGGGTTCCTCTCGCGGTGCCGGGCGAGGCCCGCTACGGGGTGCTGCCCACCCTCCCCGGGCTCGCCGACCTCGGATACGGCACGATCGCCGGCTGGAAGCAACTGCTCACCATCACCCTGCCGGTGGGCAGCTACGAATCCCTCCTCGTTCCTGCCTTCGTGCTCGTCCTCGCAAGCGTGTTGGTCGGACTCTCGGTCGCGCTTCGAACGCGCGTCGCCGAGCTCGCCGTGATCGCGCCGGCCACCCTGTTCATTGCCGGCATCATTTTCGGCTCGACCACCGCATTCTTTCCCGTGGCATCGGCGCTCGCCCTCACCGCCACCATGCTTTTCTGGCTCATCTTCTTCCGCTGGTACCGTCGCCGCACGTCGGCGCGCAACGGCCGCTCAGTCGGCGATGCCAAGGGAACGAGCACCCGCGTCCCCGATGACATGATCTTCGTCGGCGCGCGCACGGTTCTTGCCGCCGGGCTCATCATCGCGGTCGCGGCAGGCGGCGCGGTCGCCGCAACGGCACTCGTACCGCCGGCCGGCGACCGCGAAGTTCTGCGGTCCACGATTGTGCAACCGTTCGATCCTCGCGACTATCCGAGCCCACTGTCGGGATTCCGGCGCTACCACCAGGAGACCAACGCCGACGCGACGATGCTCACCGTCAACGGGCTGCCCGAGGGAGCCCGCATCCGCATCGCCACCCTCGACACCTACGACGGTGTCGTCTACTCGGTCGGAGCGGAAGGGCGTAACAGCGACTCCGGATCATTCACCCTGGTGCCCTCGCGCTTCGACAGGTCGAGCCTCGACGGCGACCGGGTCGCTGTCGAGGTCAGCGTCGGCGGCTACTCGGGCGTGTGGCTGCCGACGGTCGGCGCGCTCGAGAGCATCCGCTTCACCGGGCAGGGTGCCTCCGGGCTGCGCGGGTCGTTCTACTTCAACGACAACTCGGGGAGCGCAGCGGTGCTCGGGGAGCTCAGCGCGGGCGACGGCTACCGGTTGTCCTCAGTGCTGCCGTTCGAGCCCGCTCCGGAGGCGCTCGCGCGGGTCACCCCCGGTGCCTCACAGCTGCCGGCACTCCCGGTGCTTCCGGAGGACCTCTCCGTCGCGCTCGACCGCTACTCGGGCCAGATCCAGGGGCTTGGCGCACGCCTGTCCGCGGCGATGACCGGGCTGCGGGCCGAGGGATACATCAGCCACGGCGTCGCCGACGACGAGCCGACGAGCAGGTCGGGTCATTCCGCCGACCGCATCGCCGAGCTGTTCTCCGATCAGCAGATGATCGGCGACGAGGAGCAGTATGCGGTAGCTGCTGCGCTCATGGCGCGCGAGATCGGCTTCCCCGCCCGGGTCGTCGTCGGGTTTGCCCCAACGGATGCCGTACCGGACGGCACGACCGTCATCACCGGCACCGACATCTCGGCGTGGATCGAGGTCGATACCGTTCAATACGGCTGGGTCACGATCGACCCGACTCCGCCCGAGCGCGATATCCCCGAGCGGGCGCCGGAGGAACCGACCCAGGTTGCCCGCCCGCAATCGCCGGTGCAGCCGCCGGTCCTCGATCGAGACGTGCCAGAGGACCAGCTCGCCCCGGAGACCGCGCAAGACGAGGCCGACACGGACGACCCGCTGCTCGCCCTCGTGCTTCTGGCGCTGCAGGTCTCCGCGTGGACGCTGCTCGGGATCGCCCTCCTGCTCTCGCCGTTCCTCGCCATCATCGGGGCGAAGCTCCGACGGCGGCACCTGCGTCGCACCGCGGTCTCACCGCTCGAACGGATCAGCGGAGGCTGGCATGAGTTCGCCGACGCGGTGGTCGACCACGGCTATGCGCCCCCGGGCGGGGCCACCCGCGCCGAATATGCCGAGACCGTCGGCGGCGTCCAGCCGCTCCTGCTCGCGGCAGCGGCTGACCGGGCGGTGTTCGGCCCGAACGACCCGAGCGCGAGCGAGGCCAAGCAGCTGTGGCGGTCAGTCGAGGAGCTCCGCCACTCCCTCGACAGGGGGCTCACGAGACGCCAACGGCTGCGGGCGCGCATCTCGCTTCGATCGCTCGGCGGCAAGAAGACGACGTAGGGTGTGTCGTGATGAAATGCCCGAGCTGTTCCCAATCGCTGCCCGCAGAGGCGCTGTTCTGCGGCGCTTGCGGTCAGGCCGTCGCGCCGCCGGTACTCGCACCCGCCCAGATCCGTCCGTTCATCGAGCCGCCACAGGCGATCCGTCAGACGACCGGCAGGGATGAACCGGCCGGCGTCACCGACAACAGCGCCTGCGACGAGTGCGGTGCGGCGATGTCGTTCTCCGACATATTCTGTGGTGGGTGCGGTCGCGTGTCGCCCACCGTGAGCGCGGCCTTCACGAGCGCACGCGACACCGCCATCATCGAATCGATCCGTCCGACTTCGACGGAGCGCCCCGCCGATGGGGCTGCCGCACCGCGGGTTCGCGCGCCGGGCGCGTCAAACGATTCTCGGGCGCGGCTCGCGCCGCCGCCGCCCGCCGCCGGGGACACCCGGGCTGCCGAATCGACCGGACTCGTCGCCGCGGGGGCGAAGGGCGAGCGTTTCGTGCTGCAGTTCAGCACGGGCGAGAGCGTCACGGTGAGCGGTACCGGACTCGTCGGCCGGAACCCGGTCTCCGAGCCGGGGGAGTATTTCGACCATCTGGTGCGGGTGCTCGACTCCACCCGTTCTGTGTCGAAGACCCATCTCGAATTCGGGCAGCAGGCCGGCGAGTTCTGGGTCTCCGACAGGTATTCCGGCAACGGCACGATCCTGCGGGCGCCTGATCGCCCGGGGATAAGGTGCGAGCCCGGTAAGCGACAGATCGTCGAGCGCGGCGCGCGAGTCGTGATCGGCGAGCAGTTCTTCGTCGTGAGCTAGGTGTAGCCTCCAACAGTCCCCTCCTTCCCTGCTCCTTCGGGATCCCGCTTCGGTACGGGTGCGTCGCCGCATCCTCACGCGGGCGCGGAACGTGGTGTGCTTCGCTGGTGGACTCCTTGCTTCCGCTTCCCCGGCATCCGGCCCGCGCGGAACAACCGCCGCCCTCGCTCCCTGCCGTGCCCGCCGAGCGTCCGCCGTATTCGTTTCCCCTGATCGCAACCCTTGCGCCCGTCGCCGTCTCCGGTCTGATCTGGACGGTCACCCAGTCGCCCTTCGCGCTCATCTTCGCGCTGCTCGGCCCGATGGTCGCCATCGCGAGCCTCGCCGATTCGAGAGTGCAGCGGCGCCGGCGGCGCCGTGCCGAACAACGCCGGTTCGACGCGGAACTCGCGCAGACCTTCCGCGCAATTGTCGCCGGCCACGAGGCAGAGCGAGCGGAACTGGACGCGTGCTATCCCAGCGTTCACACCCTTCTTCGGGAGAGCACAGAGGCCGAGGGAGGTGCCGCCGGCGACGGGTGGGCTGGCCGGGCGGGGGACGCGGGCCGGGTCGGGCTGGCGGGGCTTGCCCTCCCGATCACCCTCGGGCGCGGAACGGTGCGGAGCACTCTCGCCCTCGAGGAAGAGTCCCCAGCGGGGCGCGTGCCCGATTCCCGGGTCGCCGCGTCCCTCGGCGACGCACGGGCGGCTGCCGCCGTTCTCGAGGACGCACCCGTCGTCGTTGATGCCCGGCTCGGGATCGGGGTGTGCGGGCCGCGTGCGGCGGCCATGGCGGTGGCGCGCGCCGTGATCGTGCAGTTGGCCGGCACACTCAGTCCCGGGACGACCACCATTCGCGCGGGCGGCTCGGAGTGCGGCTGGGCCAGGGCCCTTCCGCACCGGCTCGAGCCGGGTGCGGGCACGTTCCCTCACGCGCAGGCGTTCGAGTTCGTGCTGCGCGCGGCGGAGCCAGCGGATGGCACGCGTGCCGGCCCGCCCCCCGTAATCACCGTCGGCGTCGCGGACCGGGCCGGTGACCTGCCTCGGCAGTGCGGCGTGATCGTCACCGTGGGCACCGGCGGCACAGCATCCGCTCGACTTCGCGGGCGACGGGGCGACGAGGGGGAGCTGCGAGTCGACTTCGCGTCGGAGCGCGAGGCCGCGTCCTTTGCGCGCGTGCTGCGCCGCCGCTCGGAATCGGAGGGGCTCGTCGAGGGCGAGCTGCCGGAGCGGGTGCTCCTGGCCGGGCTGGAACTTCCCGATGCCCGGGGCGCGGGGCTGCGCTGCGCCGTCGGGCGTGCGGGCGCCGACCCCTGGCTACTCGACCTCGTCGCCGACGGCCCGCACGCGGTCATCGGCGGAACGACCGGGAGTGGCAAGAGCGAGCTGCTGATCTCCTGGGTGCTGTCGATGGCGGCCGCCCACCCGCCGTCAACGGTCACCTTCCTCCTCGTCGACTTCAAGGGAGGGGCATCATTCAACGCGATCAGTTCGCTTCCGCACAGCGTCGGGGTCATCACCGACCTCGACGCCGGTGCCGCCCACCGCGCGCTCGAGAGTCTCCGCGCCGAACTCCTGTTCCGCGAGCGCACCCTCACCAGCGCGGGAGCGCGGTCGATCGAGGAGGTCGAACCGCCGGGGCTGCCCCGGCTTGTCATCGTCGTCGACGAATTCGCCGCCCTCGCATCGGAGTTCCCCGAACTGCACCGCCTCTTCGCCGATCTCGCCTCGCGGGGGCGGTCCCTCGGCATCCACCTTGTACTGTGCACGCAGCGTCCGGCAGAGGCGTTGCGTGATTCGATTCTCGCGAACTGCACCCTCCGCATCGCGTTGCGGCTCAACAACCGTGCCGACAGCTCGGCGGTCATCGGCAGCGGTGCGGCCGCCGACCTCCCGCTGCGGCCACTCGGTCGAGCGCTCGCATCCGTCGCCGGCGAAAAGCCGCGCGCGGTGCAGGTTGCCATCTCGGATGCCACCGACGCTGCCAGGGTCAGCGGGCTGTGGCCGGGGCACGGGCGAGTGCGGCGACCCTGGTGCGACCCGCTTCCGTTGATTGTGCCGCACGCGGAGCTGGCCGGCGCGGTCAGTCCCGACGGAGGGGTCGATCCAGGCGGCGGGCTCGATCCCGACGGCGGGGCGGACGCCGACCGATTCGTGTTCGGGCTCATCGATCTGCCGCGGGAGCAGCGGCGGCAACTCGCGATCTATCGGCCCCTCGTCCACGGCAACCTGCTCGTCTGCGGCGCGCAGGGCACAGGCAAGTCAATGGTGCTCGACGCGATCGTCGCTGGCGGTCCCCGCCGTGCAACCCAGCTGATTCCCGGGGACATCGAAGGAGCGTGGGATGAGCTCGCGGCCCTCTGCGCCTCGCTCGCGAGCGGCGCGCTGACGCCCCGGGTTGTCCTGCTCGACGACATCGATTCGCTGTTCGCGAGATTCAGCCAAGAGCATCGGCTCGACTTCGTCGACATGCTCGCTCGGCTGCTCCGGGACGGTCCCCGCCACCGCATGACCGTCGTCGTTGCGACGCAGCGGTTGCCCGCCGCTCTGCACACGGTCACGGCATTGTGTGGTTCGCGACTTCTGCTGCGCCTGCCGAGCCGGCAGGACCACCTGCTTGCCGGTGGCCTCGGCGAACAGTACGACGAGCGGCTCCCGCCCGGCGGTGGCGTGTGGCAGTCGAATCGGATGCAGGTCGGCCACCTGCCGCCCCGGCCGCCGCAGCCCGCCCCGGTGCCGCAGGTTCTCGATTTGCGGCCCGGTGCGACGACTGCCGTCGTGAGCGCGTCGCCCCGTGACCTCGCCACGCGGGTGGCGGGCGGGCGCGGCATCCGCCTCGTCGATGTCGGGACGGCGGACGCCGCTCAAGTCACGCATGCCGCGGTTCACACGATCCTGCTCGGAGACCCCCAGGCGTGGCAGGGCGCGTGGGCGACCCTAGTGGCAGTGCGGGGCCGCATCCCTTTCGCCTTCGACGGCTGCACCGTGGGGGACTTCCGTGCCGTCACCGGCTCGCGGCGCCTTCCGCCACCGCTGGCTCCTGCGTCCCGTTCGTTGTGGCTGCTGACCACCGGCGACACTCTCGAGCGGGCCACGCTGCCTGGGCAGGTCCGCTAGCCGAGCACGCCGCCGGCTTCCGCGAGTCGCCCACTCGTGTCGGGTCCGGGGCGTAACAGGCGACATAAGTGGGCAGTTGGCGTGCATCCTGCCCGATGCCGAGCGGGGGAGCGATCTGCCGTGTGCGGTCAGTCGGCAGGGTCGGATACGTGGGGCGGGCCGGATGCTTCCCGCGGCCCTCAGCGCAGACTGGTATGGCAATCTGACTCCGCGGCGGGGATCGGTCCGCACCGAGCGCAGGAGATGGTGCGCCACGCCGAGCTCCGACACCCGGAATCACGCCGTGTGGCGAGAAACTCCTGCGTAGTGTCCACGTGCGCTGGCCCCGTATTCGAGCACGCCGCCATCTCCCGCGAGTCGCCCACTTGTGGCGGGTCGGGGGCGTATCAGGCGACATAAGTGGGCAGTTCGCGCGACATCTCGGCGGTCCTGCGTGGGGTGAGCAGGTCCCGCCGGGCGCGGGGAGCGAGATCGTGACGCGGTTGCGTCCGTCGTCGACCCGAACTGAGCGAACCGAGGGAATCCGCACTGAATCAGGCATAAAGGCGCTGATTTCGTGAAATCTATGTTTCGATATGGGCGTTTTCCTCTCCGAAGAGTGCAATCCGCGCCGCCTCTGTGCAAGTATCGATCAACGCGGATCGAGGATGATCCGCACCTGTCCCGCCGTGGTTAGAGGAGTACGCCGACATGACCAGACCGCTTCCCAGAGACCCAATGATCCAGCAGCTGATCGCTCAGGCGCGGCGGTCGCAGTTGTCGCGCCGCACCCTGATGAGCGGTGCCGGCCTCGGTGCCGCCGCACTCACGCTCGCGGCCTGCGCGACGGACGATGGCGCAGCGCCAACGCCCGCCGAGGACAACTCGGCGAACGACAAGACACTCAACTGGGACAACTGGGCCGCCTACATCGACGAAGACGACGACGGTAATTACCCGACCCTCGTCGCTTTCGAGGAGGAGACGGGCATCAAGGTCAACTACTCCGTCGCAGTCGACGACAACAACAGCTACTACGGCAAGGTCAAGGACCAGCTGGCCCTCGGCCAGGACATCGGCGCCGACCTCGCCTGCCTCACCGACTGGATGGTCGGGCGCCTCATTCGCTTCGGCTACGTGCAGGAGTTCGACCAGGCAAACCTGCCCAACGCGAAGAACCTCACACCCTCTCTTCAGAACCCTGACTTCGACCCGGGACGCACCTTGTCTCTGCCGTGGCAGGGTGGATTCGCCGGGATCTGCTGGAACAAGGAGAAGGTGCCGGGCGGACTCGAGTCGGTCTCCGACCTCTGGAAGTCCGAGCTCAAGGGCCGCGTCGGGGTGCTCTCAGAGATGCGCGACACGATCGGCCTCATCATGCTCGACAACGGGGTGGACATCAGCGGCGACTGGTCCGACGACGAGTTCAACGCGGCGATGGAGATCTTCGAAAAGCAGGTCAACGACGGCCAGATCCGCAATATCAAGGGCAACTCGTACCTCGAGGACCTCAAGAACGAAGACACCCTCGCGGCTATCTGCTGGTCAGGCGACATCACCGTCATCAACGCGGAAGCCGGAGACAAGTGGGAGTTCGCGATCCCATCCGCCGGAGCGACGCTGTGGAACGACAACTTCGTCGTGCCGATCGGATCCCAGCGAAAGGCGAACGCCGAGGCGCTCATGAATTACTACTATGAGCCCGAGGTCGCGGCCGAGGTCGCCGCCTGGGTGAACTACATCACGCCGGTCGTCGGCGCTCAGGAGGCCGCCATGGCAATCGACCCCGAGCTCGCCGAGAACCAGATGATCTTCCCGAACGAGGACACGCTGTCGAACGCCTTCATCTTCCGTACCCTGTCCGGAGCCGAGGAGTCCACCTACGGCTCGGCCTTCCAGGCTGTGGTCCTGGGGTCCTGATGGCAGCGGGAGGGTTCGCTGAGGCCGGCGCCGACCTCGAACTCGTCGGGATCCAGAAACGGTTCCCCGGCTTCACCGCGATCGAGGAGCTCGATCTCACGATCCCGGCGGGCTCGTTCTTCGCGCTGCTCGGACCATCCGGTTGCGGCAAGACGACAACGCTTCGGCTCGTCGCGGGCCTCGAGGAGGTGACAGCGGGACGCATCCTGATCGGCGGCAAGGATGTCACGTCGACGAAGGCGTACCAGCGCCCGGTGAACACGGTCTTCCAGAGCTACGCCCTCTTCCCGCACATGTCGATCATCGACAATGTGGCGTTCGGGCTGCGGCGGCGCAAGATCGACGACGCGACGGGGAAGGCGCACGAGGCGCTGCGGCTGGTCGAACTCGACCACCTTGCCGCCCGCAAGCCGTCCCAGCTGTCCGGCGGCCAGCAGCAGCGGGTCGCCCTGGCCCGCGCGATCGTCAACCGGCCGGCGCTGCTGCTGCTCGACGAGCCGCTTGGCGCCCTCGACCTCAAGCTGCGCCGCCAGATGCAGCTCGAACTCAAGAGCGTGCAGGAGGAGGTCGGACTCACCTTCCTGCACGTCACGCACGATCAGGAGGAGGCCATGACAATGGCCGACACCGTCGCCGTCATGAACAAGGGGCGGATCGAGCAGCTCGGTGCCCCGGCCGTTCTCTACGAACTCCCGCGCACGGTGTTCGTGGCCAACTTCCTCGGCCAGTCCAACCTGTTCAGCGGCCAGGTGGTAGCGGAGAACCCCGACAGCATCTCGGTCGACATTGAGGGCAACCGGATCCTCGTGCCGAAGGCGAGGGCGCACCGCACGAGTGGACATGTCACCGTCGGCGTCCGTCCGGAGAAACTCATCCTCTCGCGCGAGGCCCCGACGGAGTCGGCGGCCAACAACATTCTCGGCCCGGGACGCGTCATCGACGTCTCCTTCAGCGGGGTCAGCACGCAGTACCTCATCCAGATCCCCCTGGTCGGCACGATTGTGCTGTTCGCCCAGAACATGGGCACCGGTCCCATCGTCGGAGAGGGCGCCGAGGTGTGGGTGTCCTGGCATGTCGAGCACGGATTCGGCCTGGACGACGAGGTCGAGTCGGGCCCCCGGTTCCCGGCTGACACTGACACGGCGACCCTCGCCCTGCAGAAGAGACACGCACTCATGTCGGAGCTCGGGGAGGACTAGCCGTGGCATTCTCCGCATTCGCCACGGCGACAGCCACCGAACAGGCTCCGCGTCGCGCGAGCAAGGTCGCCCTGTTGCTCCTGCTCCCCGGTATCGCGTACCTGATGCTGTTCTTCCTCGTGCCGCTCTTCTCGCTCGTGATCACCTCGCTGCAGGCGCCGGCGGAGTTTGGCGACATCGGAGAGTACAACAACGCCTTCCGCTGGGAGAATTACACGACGGCTATCGGGCAGTACAGCGGCCAGATCCTTCGCTCGTTCGTCTATGCGGTGCTCGCGACGATCTTCGCGCTGCTGTTCAGCTATCCGCTGGCCTACTTCATCGGGGTTCGGGCCAGGCCCTATCCGCTGCTGCAGAAACTCATCCTCGTGATGGTCATCGCCCCGTTCTTCATCAGCTTCCTGCTGCGCACCCTCGCCTGGAAGCAGATCCTCTCCGACGAGTCGCCGGTCGTCGCCGGGCTCAAGGCGCTATCGCTGCTCGCCCCCGACGCATACCTGACCGGAACCCCGTTCGCGGTCGTGTTCGGGCTCACCTACAACTTCATCCCGTTCATGACCCTGCCGCTCTACGCGTCCCTCGAACGGCTCGACACCCGGTACCTCGAGGCCGGCAGCGATCTGTACTCGACGCCGTTCACGACGTTCCGCACGGTGACGATTCCGCTGTCGATGCCCGGAATCGTCTCGGGAGTGCTGCTGACGTTCATCCCGGCGGCAGGTGACTACGTCAACGCGAGTCGGGAGTTCCTTGGCGGCACTGGAACGACCATGATCGGAAACGTCATTGAGAGCAACTTCCTGATATCGCTGAACTATCCGGCCGCGGCATCGCTGTCCATCATTCTGATGGCCGTGATCCTCGTGCTGGTGACCGTGTACGTGAAGCGAAGCGGAACGGAGGACCTGCTGTGACACTCCAGGAAGGTGCGGTGCTGGCCGAGGCGGTCACCGCCCCAGACACCAGGAACCGGCGGCAACGCCCGAGCTTTGGTCTCGGCAAGTTGCTGCTGCCGCTGTACACGACGCTCGCTCTGCTGTTCCTGCTCATCCCGATCGCCTACACGTTCGTGTTCTCGTTCAACGATTCGGTCAAGTCGAACATCTCGTGGCGCGGTTTCACCTTCGACAATTGGACCGGCGTCTGCAACGCGCAGGACGTCTGCGAGGCGTTCGGCAACAGCATCCTCATCGCGTTCGTCGCGACCGTCGCGGCGACGACGCTGGGCACGATGATCGCGATCGCGCTCGTGCGCTACCGGTTCCGGTTCCGGTCGAGCATCAGCCTGCTGCTGTTCCTGCCGATGGCGACCCCGGAGGTCGTGCTCGGTGCCGGCCTCGCGGCGCAGTTCCTCGGCGCGGGGGTCCAAAAGGGCCTCGGCACGATCATCATCGCGCACACGATGTTCTGCATCAGCTTCGTCGTCGTCACGGTCAAGGCGAGGGTGTCGAGCATCGACCCGGCGCTCGAGGAGGCCGGCCGCGACCTGTACGGATCACCGGCGCAGGTCTTCTGGCGCATCACGTTCCCACTGCTCCTGCCCGGTATCGTCGCCGCAGCGCTCCTCTCGTTCGCCTTGAGTTTCGACGACTTCATCATCACGAATTTCAACTCCGGGGCCGCGACGACCTTCCCGAAGTTCGTCTACGTCGCCGCATCCCGCGGCATCCCCGCCGAAGCGAACGTCATCGCCTCGGCCGTCTTCGTCCTGGCCATCACCCTCGTCATCACCACCCAGGTGACGTCGACGCTGCGCGCGCGCCGACTGGCAGCGAAATCCTGATGGCTGAGGCGAACTCTCCTTACCCGCACCGCGAGCTCCTTGCCGAACTCTGGGAGGTGGAGGTCGAGCGGTTCCGCGCCGCACGGCCGCAGTCTGAGCGCCTGTTCCAGCAGGCGAAGGAGCACATGGCCGACGGCGTGCCGATGCTGTGGATGGCGAAGTGGCCGGGACCGTGGCCGGTCTACGTCGACGTCGCGCAGGGAGCGCACTTCCGCTGCGTCGACGGCCTCGACCATGTCGACCTCTGCCTCGGCGACACCGGCGCGATGTGCGGCCACGCGCCCCCAGCATCCGTCGCGGCGATCACCCACCAGCTGAGCCGGGGCTCGACCTTCATGCTTCCGACCGCGGATGCCGCCGCCGCAGCGTCGATGCTCGCGGAACGCTTCGGCGTGCCCAGCTGGCAGTTCTCACTGTCAGCGACCGACGCCAACCGCAGCCTCATCCGGTACGCCCGCCAGGTCACCGGCCGCCGCCGCATCGCCGTGCACGACTACTGCTACCACGGCACGGTCGACGAGGCCTACGCGACCCTCGACGAGAACGGCGCCGTCGTCTCCCGGCGCGGCAACATCGGACCGCCGGTCGCGCTCGACGAGACCACGGCCGTAGTTCCGTTCAACGACATCCCGGCCCTCGAAGCGGCCTTCGCCGCGGGCGATATCGCCGCGTTCCTCATCGAGCCGGCGCTCACCAACATCGGCATCGTGCTGCCCGATCCCGGCTACCACGCCGCGGTGCGCAAGCTGTGCACCCGGTTCGGCGTCATCCTCATCATCGACGAGACACACACCTTCAGCGCCGGGCCCGGCGGCATGATCCGAGCAGATGCCCTCGAGCCGGATGCCGTCGTCATCGGCAAGAGTATCGGCGGGGGTATCCCGGCGGGCGCCTACGGGATGACGAGCGAGTTCGCTGCCGCAGTTCGGGCGAGCCTTGATCTGGAGGACATCGACGTCGGGGGAGTCGGCGGCACCCTTGCCGGCAATGCCGTCTCGCTCGCGGCGATCCGCGCCACCCTCGGCGAGGTGCTCACCGCGGACGCGTTCGTGGGAATGATTGAGCGCTGCACCCAGTGGACCGCCGGCGTGCAGGCGGCGCTGGACGAATTCGACGTGCCCTGGCAGGTGACCCAGCTCGGCGCCCGTGCCGAATACAGCTTCCGTGCCACCGCGCCGACGGCCGGCAGCGAGGCCGCCGAGGCGGACGACTTCGAGCTGCAGCAGTACCTGCACCTGCACGCCCTCAACCGCGGCATTCTCATCACGCCGTTCCACAACATGGCGCTCATGAGCCCGGTGACATCGGCGGCCGATGTCGAGCGGCACACCGTCGCGTTCCGCGAGGCCGTCGAGAGCCTCTACGCCTAGACGATATGAGTACGGCGCTTACCTCTTGAGGCTGGGGCCCCCGTTCGAGTAGACGTGGGTTACCAGCCTGCGGAGGTTGGCCTATCCACA
>NZ_JBEPNA010000019.1:0-54169 GCF_040546025.1 Marisediminicola sp. UYEF4
CAGTCACCAACATGAACCGATTCTCCCAGCGCCGCGCACTGCCCACCGGATTCACCTCGGCGCGTTAACCAGAAAGTTCTGACCCACGCACCTAGACGATGGGGGCCCGCGCCCGGAGGAAATCGCCCCAGATGCGGGTGTGCGCGTCTTCGTGCAACGTGAGATCGGACGCGTGTGCCCGTAGCCTGAAGCCCGGGGGCTCGACGCTCCCACCCAGGTTATTTCCGTTGTCGGCGGCGACGATCAGTTGCCCCAGCGGCACGCCCGATTGGTTATCGACCTGTGTCTGCGCGCCGGGGAGGCGATGCCTGCTAACGGCGCGTCAGCGGCCGACGTGGTGGCCACCGTGCTGAGGATCAGCGACGCGTACGGGATCAGTGCCATGCACGTGGACATCACCTTCACGTCGATCATGGTCTCGATCCATCGCGGGATGAACGAAGACCCGATGTCGGTGATGCGCATTGCGAGGGTGCGCACCACCGACTACACGCGGCTGCACGATGTGTACCTGCTCATCGACGAGATTTCCGGCCAAGACAGCCCGGTCGATGTGGACGACGCGCGAGAGCGGCTCACCTCGATGCTGACGAGCCCACACCCGTACCGTCGCTGGGTCGTGACCGCAGGCAAGGCCATTCTGGCCAGTGGCGTTGTGGTGATGTTCGATGTGAGCTTCGTGCTCGTGCTCGTTGCCGCCGCCTCCGCGATCATCTCCGACGTCATCACCCGCAGGCTGGCAAAGTGGTCGGTTCCCGGTTTCTTCGCCCAGATGGCGGCCGCTGTGGCGACGACGAGCATCGCGGTATTCATCTTCTGGTTGCGCTCGGTGGGCATCGAACTGCCCGGTTCGAACCAACCGACGGTCATCGTTATCGCGGGAATCATCATGCTGCTCTCGGGTATCGGCCGCAGCGCATCGGCCCGCGACGCGATCGACGGGTACTACGTCACCGCGACAGCACGAGGCATGGAGGTTCTCATGCTCACCCTCGGTCTCGCCGTGTACCGCGCGCTCTACGGATTCATGGATTCCGAATACGCGGTGACGGAGGCGCTTCCCGCCATGGTGGTCGCCCTTGCTACCGGTATCGGGCTCGCGGCGGGAACAACAATTGGAGGCTTCGCGGCCCGACGAACCTTCGGCCTGGACCATCAGGCCATGCTCGCCGGGCGGCGAACGCGGGGGGCGCGCTAGCTTCGCATCCCATAGACACGGTCCGCAATTGGGGCGCGATTCGGGGCTATACAGACCTGTTCACGCGGGTCTATGGTGAGCGCGGGAAGCCGGTCTCGGAGTGGAGACTCAAATGGGCGACGTTGCGCTGTTGGACCTTGTTCGGCACTTCGTTGCGCGCGGCGAGAATCTCGGTAGCCTGCATCCAGCCCTGGCAGTGTTGCGAGTTGTCAACTACCGGACCGATTCGGACGCGTTCGCGACAGTGATCCGCGGGCGATGCAAATTCAACGGTTTTCTGAGCATCGATGCGAGCAACGGGCTGTCCGTCAAAGCCGGAGTGGATGAGGCCGCCCCAGCATTCGATCCCGCTCAACGCGCACCGGTTTTCGACATCCGTGAGACGACTGTCGAATTCGAACTCGTCGCCGCGCGAACTGGATCGTCTGTCATCGCTGCAGGGGTGCAGTCGATCGGCGCTCCCGCGAGTTTCGCGCCGACTCAAGCAGTTCTGGACGCGCTCGCGCAGCCGGCGCCAGGGGTGCCGCCAAGCGACTATCCGGCGACGGACTTCTCCTTGGAGCTGATGCTCAATGCCCCTCGACTGCGACCACCGTTCCTTCATCCCGCGAAACTGAATGACGTTGGTACTCTCTCGCCCGACCCGACGAAGGCCGAGGTCGCGCTCACTCTTCCGAAACTACGCTTCCGAATCAGCCAGGCCGCCCCGGGACTGCGGGTGGAACTTGTCTCTGCAGGGGCTGCCGGACTCGACGACCCCGGAGACATCGGGGTAGCGGAACTCATCACGATGGATCCGCCGTACGCCTTCATCGGTCGACAGACAGACCGCGTCATCGGAATCGGACTCCGTTCCGCGACACTCGACCTGTCAGGCGAATCGACGCCCGCTGCGATTCGTGAGAAGACCGGGGTTGGCGACGACTGGACGGGGCTGTACCTGCCCGATGCACGAATTTTCGTCGCCCCGACCGAGGATCGTGGACTCGCGTTCGATGTGGGAGCAAAGGAGCTCTTGATTGGGGTGAACGAGTCAGCGGGCATCTGGGGCGATTTTGAGGCTGTTCTCATGAATCAGGGCTCAGGCGAACTGATTGTCGGAGCACGCTTCGCTGATCCGTCCGGGCACCTGTACGGCATCCACAAATTCGAACCGCTGAAGGCGCGAGCCCGCATCCCCGCGAAGACCCAACTCCTCGTGGATGTCTCCGGTGGACGCACCCCGTACACGATCGAGGCGAAAGTCGGCGCCGCACCGAAGACAAGCGGCCGCGTGTTCGTCGTCGATTTTGGTGCCAGCAACACGATGACCATCGAAGTAACCGCCACAGCGCAGGGCGGAACCACGAAAATGCTCACCATCACGGCCGAGCGACTCGCCGTGATCGGCAGGCTCGACACCCCGGGGCCGCAACCCGCAACGACCAGCGATCTCGAGGTCGGCCCACCGACAGGCGACCTCACAATCGTCGTCGTCACGCGCCACACGGATGATGTCGTGCTCGCGACCGACCCCCGCGACGACACCATCCTGTGGGCGGTCGATGGGGGAGCCCCAGGTGCAGCCTCGGCGACGATAACTGTTCCTGTCGCTGTCGGGGCCAGTCATATCGTGACGGCGCGTCGACCCGCGACCTCGGTCCCGTCGGCACAGCCGTTCTACTTCAGCTTCGAGGAACCCGCGGTGTCGACGCCCACTCCGGACGTGTGGACGACAAAGGCCGCGGCCCAGTCAGTCCCGGTGTCCCGTGTGCCCGGCGGCCAAGATTCCATGGTGGCAAACCACGCGCTACTGACGGCTTTGCCGGACAACGCAAAGATCGCGATTACGGGTCAGGCCAGCAAAGAAACGGCGGGACTGAATTACAACTTCCAGCTCGCGCTGCGCCGCGCCGCGTCCGTCAAGAGAGCCATCCAGCGCGCCTATTCTGCGAAGCGCTTCGACATCACCGCGTATCCGTTAGCAAGCACGCCACCGGCCGCGTGGGATGCCGCGACCGGGTGGAGCTCACACGTCACCGACCGCAACCAATACTGGCGCGTCGACGTGGCTTTCCCCATCCCCGTTGCCTCACCCGAGCGCACCGGCACGATCTCGATCGCACGACCCACGGTGCCCACACAAGTCGAGAAACCTCCTCAGGATCCGCAGCCGGAGCGTCCCGCCTCGCCCGATTGGTTCCGAGCGGCGAGCGTGAAGGTTCGGGTGATCGCCTCCGAGATCATCGCGGTCGAACTCACGCTGGAGGTCGACTTCGAAACATTCGCCGAAGAGCGGCTGCGGAATACCGGGCAACTTCCCGCCGGGTCTCAATCCCCGACCGGGAAAGCGCTCGTCAACGGAACCGCCGTCGGGCCGGGCAATCCGGCCGACGGAATAACGAAGTTCCGGGTGCTTGTGCAAAGCGACCCGGCAACCGGCAAGATCACGACGCTCATCGCCGCCGGCGCCGATCCCGCGGATAAGGACGGTCTCTATCTGTTCGGCTGGATGCCGGGCGACCCGGGCGCTCCGACCCTGCAACATCCCGCATCGCCCAAGGACTTCCCCCGCACTCTTCTCGGCGCCTACCTCACGTTCTGGCCCCTCCTGGCGGAGTTTCCGCCCGTTGAGGCAGGCGAGGCCCTCGCCGACGGCGAAGCAACCACGGGAGATATCGTCAACGCCTCGATCGCCGGTGCCGCGCTCGTCCTCCCCGCGGTCATCGCGGCCGTGCCCTGGTTCCAAGTCGAGCGCGTCGTTCTCTATGGCGCCGAATTCGAAGGGGCATGGCGCAGCGTTGACGGCGTCGTGGGATTCGACGGCAGGCTGTTGTTCGACGTCGAAGTCGACTGGAGCGCAAACTTCCTCGGACTGATCGAAATCAGCACGCAGGCTCCGCTGAAGGTTCGATACAAGGCCATCGGCTTGCGGTTCGGCAACACCGAGGACGACGGCTCTCAGGGGTTCATGCTGCGCCCGATCTTCGACTCCGGCCGCGGGTTCACGATCGACCTTGCGAGTGGTGGGTCGATCAAACTCATCGACCCGCTGGGGCAGATTCTCAAGATCCTCGGCGCCCGCGTGTCCAAGCAGAACCCGTTGAGCTTCGAGATCGAGATCGGGCTCGGTATCGATCTCGGTGTCGTATCCATCGAACGCGCGGGCCTGCGGGTCGTCTTCGGTGAGCCGCCAAGCGTTGAGCTGACCTCGCTCGGTGCGTCTGTCGACATTCCCGGCGCGCTCGTCGGCAGCGGCTATATCAAGATCGGAAAAACAACCGACTCTCAGGGGAACGAAATCTCGGTCATCGGCGGCCAGCTCGACCTCACTCTGAGAACGATCAGCCTCCGCGTGTCGGCCGCCCTGGCGATCGCAACCATCCCGGAGGAGGCGGGAGGCCCCGCAACCGGCGTGTACGTCGGCATGGACATTATCCTTCCCGTCGGCATTCCCCTCGGTTCCTCCGGACTCGGCATTTTCGGCTTCCGCGGAATCTTCGGGATGCACTACCAACGCAACCCGGCGATTGGGGCGAGTAGCAACATTCCCTCGCTCGCGTGGCTTCAGGCGGCGGGAGGGCGACCAAACCTCCTCGCCAATGGGGGAGTGGAACTGTGGACGCCGGAGATCGACAAGTGGGCATTCGGCATCGGCATCCTCATCGGGACGATGGAGGGCGGGTACATCCTCAATCTCGACGGGACCTTCCTTCTCGAGTTGCCCGGACCGCGCGTCATCATCATGCTCAACGCCCGCATCGTGAGCCCACCACCCTCGATGGACGGCATGGGAATGTCGGGCGGGATACTCGCGGTCATTGAAATCTCGCCCGATCACTTCCTGATCGGACTCATCGTCGAGTGGTCGATCGAGGACCTCATCAGGATCGTCATTCCCATCGAAGCGGTGTTCCCGTTCGGTGCCAACGCATCAAAGTGGCATATCTACCTCGGAGCGCGCCCCGGTCTCGGGCAGCCGGTATCCGTGGATGTGCTCGGAATCGTCAGAGGCACCGGATACCTGATGTTCAAGGGGGATGGACTGCCCGCGTTCCCCGTGCACAAGGCCACGCTGCCCGAAATCAAAGGGTTCGCCATCGGCCTCGGCGTCGGGGCGAGCTTCACCTGGGGCGACGTCGACGCGGGCCTGTACCTCAAGGTGGGCGGCGGAATGGACGCGGTCATCGGATTCGATCCGTTCATCCTCGCAGGCACAATCTGGGTCGTTGGGGAGTTGCGGATCTTCATCATCTCCATTGGAGCCGACGCGCAACTGACGGCGATCGTCGCCGAACAGCCGGACGGTAGCTTCGACTTCTCCGCCCACGGCCAAGCATGCGGCCACGTCGACTTCTTCTTCTTCGAGGTGAGCGGCTGCGTCGAAATCGACATCAACAGCGATCCTCCCGCCGCCAAAATGCCAGTCCTCGTCGACAAGCTGTCGCTGAAGTCACGCTCGCCCGCCCTACTGCAGGGCACTGGCGTCGACCGTGGCATCGACACGAGCCTCGGCGAGGCGGTTCGAGGGGCGATGCCTGCCCTCAACGATCCGAATCTCCCCATTGTGCCCATCGACGCCGTCCCCGTCATCTCCATGAACGTCCCACCGGTGGTACCCGCAGGACTCACGATCAGCGGACTGCCCGCTGCGAGCATCTCGCCCGCCGGCGGACTCCTCGGCGCACCCGACGTCGGTTATGCCGAACGCGGCGGTGAACGCTACCGCTACGACCTGTCCTCCATCCTCGTCGAACGAATCGACCCGGCCACCGGAAACCCGGTGACCCCAGCGGTGTCGGGCACCACGGCGCCGGTCACGTGGTGGCGCCAGAGCTCCGCAAACGAACCCGCCCCCGTTGCGCAACTCGCGCTGTTCACCTGGGAACCGTCTCCCGCCACGAAGGCCGTCGAGAAGACAGACCATCTGGTCGAGGACCTCGTGAACCGGTGGGGGACTGCCTGCTCGGTGAGCGCGGAGGCGGCCGAAGTTCTGTGGACCTTCCGATTCGAAGACCTCGGTCCCTCGATCACCGGGTGGGACCTCGAAGGTGTCGCTTGGCCGGATGCCGCGGGCACCGTCCGAACGGCGCCGCCCGCGACCGACCTTCGGGTCACGGAGCGATGGCGCAGCGGCGACCTGCAACTCGATGGGATGCGCGGGGTGATCCCCGCCGTCGTCGTCGCCGCCGCGGTGCCGTGTCGCCGCAAACCCACACGTCCGGACTTCGATGAGGTTGGCCCCGCGATTGTCATCGGAGGCCGAGGACCCATCCGAGCCGATTCCCCATCCGGAGCTTTCCTCCCCGACCACGGCGATGCGTTCGGTCACCTCGTGCGAAACGACGTCCAGAAGCCCGCCCGGGTGACAAGCCGCCTCCTCGACAAAGTCACTGTCGCGTCCCTGACCGAGGAGCACCTTCGCACCGCAGTAGTGGGCTCCACTACGAGCGCCCTCCGGGATGTGATCACGCGATCGTCCGCTGGCGACGCAGTGAGTAGAACAGCCCAGGCGGCCGCCCTTGGCGCGCTTCGCCCCTCCGACGACCAGACCGGCCGGGCCACGAAACCCACATGTGCAGCAAAGGTTCTTCAGGCGCCCATGCTCGACGATGGTTCGCCCATCTCCATTGGCGACCAGCGCCGCGCCGAGGAGGTGGCGAAGCGACTCGACGAGCTCAAGGTCACCCACGGTGAACTCGACGACGTCGTCGTCATGCACACGAGCGGATTCGCTTCAGCCGACGTGCTGCTGCTCTGCCACCGCAAACGCGAAGACGACTGGCCCGTCGTTCGAGTCGTTGGCAAGGATGACTCGACCCTCGACCGGATTCAGCTCGATGGATCCTTCATCATCTCCCCAGCAGGTGTTCCGCCGCGCTGGGATGACCCGGCGGGGCCGTGGGCGAACGATGTCGACGACGTCCTCGCCTACGCGACGACGACCGGACTCCTCGCTCTGCTCGTTCATCTCGACGAATACCCCGACGCAGTTACGGTTGAAGTCGGAAGCAGGCACGACGACAGCAGGCGCGACAAGCAACTGACTCCCGCCTACTGGCTTGCAGCTTTCAGCACGGTCAGCTGGGCCGAAATCACCCGACGAGATTGGGACCAGACCCAGCAGGACAGCGACAAGAGTGTCCTCACGAAGTTGCTCGGCCCGACCCCGACCGACGACGTGTTGCTCATCCCCGACTCCCTCTACCGGATCACCGTGAATTCGTACGGCACGCGCAAGGGAGACGGCGCCACTCGCGGCTCGAGCGTGGCGCCCACCGCGGAGTCCTTCTGGTTCCGCACTGACCGAATCGCCGACGGACCAGTCCCGGCGACCGGAGGCGGTCCCGCCGAACCGGTGGCAGCCGCGAACGCTCCGGCGCTCCACTTCGCAAGCAGGCCCCCGCTGCCAGTCCGGCTGGAACCGTGGCTTCTCGTGACGTTACCCGCGGAGGGTGAGAGAAACGTGTTCACAGACCAGAACGTCAAGGTCGTGTTCAACACCGCGGATGTCGAACGGATCTTCAAGGCCTACGGCAAGCAGCTCCAGGTGCGGATCGAGGCGTCGTCGGGCCGCCACCCCAAGGAAACGGGTGACGGACTGGCGCTTCCACTCCTGCTCACTGCGGGTCTCCTCCACCCCGTCGCCGCCACCGTGCTCAGCCCCTACGAAGATGCGCTCCTCGACGCCGCAGCCATCATCAGCAGGGATGCGGAGTTCTGCATCGACATTGACGAGACCCGGACCCGGCACATCGAGATCGACATCCCTATCCACCTCGATCGGGCCACCGACTACATCCTCGACGTCGAAGTCGTCCCCGACGGCGCAGCGGTGGGCACGCGCGGGCCACGGGTATTCCGCCGCCAATTCTCGAGCGGAATGTTTGGTTCCGTCGGCGAATTGGCCGGTTCCCTCGCGGGAGCACGAGTCGTCGGGCGCGGTGCTCGCACCGGTGCGGTCGCCGGGATCGTTTCAGCTCTCGCCGGGCACGCCCCGGCTGGATCCGAGTTCGATGATGCCTGGGTCGCGGCGGGGTTCGACCCTCTGCAGACCGCGTCGGTCCCACGAATCACCGTGCTCTGGGAGCAGCCCGACGTCAGCCTTCCTCCTGTTCCCACCGGACTGCTCGTTGAGGCGAGCGCACCGCTTACCCGCAGGCGGCCATACCCGAGAGCGGTCACGGACATGACGGGTCCGGTCCCCGCCGATCGATGGGTGTTGGAGGACCGCACGTGGCTCGACCTCGTCGATGCGTCCGCTGCCGGCGTAGTGCAGTCGATCATCCATTCACCCGGAGCAGACCGGTACCTTGTTCTGCTCCAGCCAGGCGCCCGCGGACGCCTCGTAGAACTCGACCTCGTCGATGCTGCATTCCCTGACCTACCGTTCCTCAACCAGACCGAGCACCGCCGTGCTGTCGTCTGGGTTGCCCTCGACCGAGCCCCGTGGGAGGAGTGATGGACCGCCGAATCGTCGATCCCAACAAATTCATCCTCCTCGGCGGGCTGACCGACTGGAGCGTCATCGCGAAGTCCCGGCAGCGTCGCGAACCGATTACCCCTAGCGAAATCGCACGCTCTCGCGGCCTTGAATCCGGCAGCGTCATGCAACTTCGCTGGCTGACAGCGAAGACCATGGGGTACCCCACCGAGCCCTTTACGGTGTGGCGGCGACCGGCCAGTATCCAGCAGGAACTCAATCCAGCGTCTTCCCGGACCATCGCCACCTTCACCGGCGTGATGATCGTGTTCGATGTGCCATACGTCTTCGTCCAATTCGAGCTCACGGCACCCGTCGGAAGTGCGATTCGCGTATGGTCTGGGGCGCCCATGGCATCGACGCTCGTCGGATCCGCGGTCACCACGGTATCGATGACACGGATGAGTTTCTCCGCAACAGCGATCCACACCATCGAATTGCCCTTCGGCGCGTCGCTGAACGGGGTTCTGGCGCTCGACGAAAGCGTCGCTGAAGCGCCCGATTGGGAGCCCATCGAGACCGTCGGACTCCCGGTGCGCACCGACTGGGCGAACATTGGCGGTTTCGGCGCACCGCAGGGTTTCGTCGCCGTACCGGTCGATCCGCGCCAGGCGGCTTTCGAGCGGTTCCAACGAGGTGCTCCGTTCTATGGATGGGACGACGAACTCTTCCCCGGAACCCCGTCACCGCCGTGGCAGCTCGCCGACCCGAAGTCGATGATCGAAACCGTGCAAAAGGACATGCTCGACGACCTGCGGCAGATGGTGATTACCCTCCCTCCCGAACAACACGCCCAGTTCCAGATCGACCAGACTCTCGCTTCCAACGGAGGCAACCTCCCGGTCGTTCTGCACCACCGTCCCCTCGAGGCCTTGCTCTACGGGGCGGCGACCGACGGCCTCGCCTCGCTCATCGCCGGTTACGGCACCGCGTTCCAGGAGTCCATGTTCCTCGACGACCGACACGGCACGGTCAGAGTCAGACACGACTACATGGTCACCGCCCGGTACGAGAACGGTGTCGGCAACGAGCCCGGTCCGGTCGAGTTCGCCGCCATCCTGTACGCGCCCGGCGCGCTCGGAGGCATCCCGGCACCGTCGGGGCTGACGACCGAAGTTGCAGGCCTCACCAGCCTGCCGGCACCAGACGAACCATGGGCGCCGGTCATCCGGGTCGGTTGGGACGCGTTGGCCGCCCAGCTCGGGCACCGTGTCGGCTCGTACGCGTTCGCGCGCGCCAACGTCGCTCCGGCGCGCGGAGTGACGGCGCTCATGCAGGCACGACCACGCGATACCGCACTCCAACCGCTCGGACTCGGCATGCCGACGGCCCAGGACACCCGTCGATACGGAACCGACGACGACTATCAGATCGACTCGAACACAGCCTCCAATGCGCTCACCTACGCGGTCGCGCATCACGACCTCTTCGGCATCTTCAGCCGCTGGTCAACAGTGAACGCTGCGGTGAGCGAGCCACCCGTCGAGCGCGCAACGATCACCTCAGCGCGCCTCGACGTCGCCAACGGCGGTTCCGGGGCGCTCTGCCCGGCCACACTTGTCGTCGAGTTTGCGTGGAATTGGGCAGTGCGCACCCCCGACTTCATCCAGATCTCCGGCAGCCTCTATCCCCAAGCGAAACTCGGCGACGCCCCCGCCGACCTCTCCATTCCACCCGGACTCGCGACCACATTCGCAGCCCCGGGCAGTCTTCTCACGATCGACCTTGCGCCGGACGGCAGCGCAGCTATCACCGGCATCAGCTCCGGGTTGGCAGCCACGCTCCGACACCTCTCGCCTGACGGCCGCTCCGTGATCGGGGCGCCGTCCGCGGCCGCCGGGCCGAGACGTTACCAGGTCGAGGTGGTCGGCTACCGTCTCGACTTCGACGCTGCGGCACGCCAAGGGCTTGCGCTATGGGTGCGCGGACGCGAGGCGCGCGCGCCCGGGCGTGTGGGGGACTGGTCGTCGCATCCTGTGATCGCGTCGACCTCGGACCCTCGGCCCCCCATCGTCACCAACACACGGGAATTCGTACAGCTCGCGAGCCTCGCCGACGCCGACGGGATCCACCACGCCGTGCTGAATTGGGCGCCGGCGCAAGGAGCGGTCGCCTACTTTGCCTACAACTGCGCAGAGGAGCGGTTCCTCGCCGACCGTGGGCTTACCCCTTCCGAACTCTCGCTCACGCTGGAAGAGCGTCTGGTGATCCTGAGGGATGCATTCCAAGCCAATCCGGATCGGCGTTCTTTCGCACGAATCAACTCCACGCCGGTCACGGGCACCCGCATGCCGATTACATTTCCCCGAGGAAGCAAGGAGCTCCACCTCTATGTCGTTCTCGGCGTGTCCGGGGGAGGCGTCGAATCGGAATGGCCCGACTCCGGATCGCCCGGCCTCCGCCTCCGCTTCGTCGCCTACGCAGCACCTCACGTCACCGCCCCGGCCCCGCCCCAACTCGAAGTGGCCTCAGCCTTCGACAATGCGGCCGGGCTGTACAAGGCATCCGTCCGCATCACGAGCGCCCCCGGCGCCCGAGTCAAACGGATTGATCTGCACCGCGTCCGCGTGCCGGACGCGGCCCTCGCCGTCGAATCAATGGGACCAGCCGTCGCCGAAATCGACGGTACAGGCGCCACATTCGCGGTCGCACCAACAGTCTCCGCGGTTAGAGGCGAAGCCCAGCCCATCGGGACGATCCGCGGACTTGACCCGGTGCCAGGCTCATGGAAAACCGTCTTCTACCGAGCCGTCGCGTGGAGTTACGACGACGCGAGCCGAGGGATCATCGGCGGGCGGTCGGATGCCAGCGCCGTTCGAATGGTCGTCGTCCCTCCTGCCGACCCGCCGCAACTCTCCCCGCCCGCGTGGACACCAGCAACCCCTGGGTCGCCTGCCGGGGTAGTCGGCACCGCGGTCTTCGCGCCCCTCGCTCTCACCCCGCTCGGACCGCACCGGATCAGTGCGGAAGCGCTCGCCCACCACCCGGACGGCACAACCACCACGCTGCTTCACTACCCTCAGCAACCGATTCCGCCGGCCCCTCCCGACGCGGATTCCGACGGGCTCCACAACGTCCCCGACGTGCCGGGAATCCTCTGGCACGAAGCCACGGTGCCCACCGGCGCGGGCGAGCCGGGCCGCACGCCGATCCGCGTCGCTGTCCCGCGGGCTTCATTCGACGACGCGCTGAGCGTGCGCATCCGGATCACCGATCCCCTCGGACGCCTCACCGAGCACACGCTGTCTGTGCCCACCGGCATCCCGGTGCAGCCGCCGGACATCATTGACCCGGAAACGTTCAGAATCCCAGGCCGCGGAACGGTCATACAGTTCTCCACAACCGCCCCTGACACAGACACGACGGGTCGTCCGTACCTGCTCCACATCGTCGTCAGGCCACGCATCCTCCGCCCACCGGCGCAACGTCCGCGCATCGACATCGCTCTCGCCGACATCACACCGGGCGCGAATCTCGGCCCCGCATCCGCCTCCACGATCAGCGTGGGGCGCAGCGACGTTGACGGACAAACCCAGATCACCGCGCTCGTGCGCGTCACTGGCTCGATATCACTCGCGCTCGAAGCGCCGGATGGCATGATCGCGACCTGGCGGGGAAGACTGTAGGGAGCTGACATGGTTGATCTATTGCCCGCGCGACCGGTCCTCACCCCGGCCGACATCGCAAGTCGTCTGCAGTCGGATGGGCTCGATGCCCTCGGACTGGCCATGCCCGCACTCGCGACCGCGTGGGCCGGCACCGCTCCCACACTCGGCGATGTCGACGAGAATGCGATGACGATCGCTCTGACCGGCGCCCGCGCGCCCTTCCAAGGGATCATCCAGTACGAAGGCACGACTGTGTCGTGCAGCGGACCGAACGGAGCCCCTCTCACCGGCCCTGTGCAAATCCTTCGCTTGCATCCCGAGGCCGCGCTCAAACTTGACGCCCTCGCCGGCAGCGTGCTGGGCTCCGCGGTCATCCGCCCCACGCCGGTAGCAATGGTGATCCGTGGTGTCGCGGTGCCAGCCCCGGCTGTTCCCCTGAAGTCTGCCGAGGCCGGCGAACCTCTCCCGTTCTCCGCGGGCTCACACATCGTCTCGTTCCACGACGACCGCGGATTGCCCATCGACCCGCTGGCGGTCGCCTCACTATTTCTTGCGCTCCAACAGGCACTCCCGGCGCTGGCCCATGGCGCAAGCGGACAACCGGCACTCGGCTCTCCCGGTGGCCTTTCCGGCATCGCCGGACTAGCCAGCCGCGTCCGATTCCACATCGTCGACCCCCACGGTCACGGCTTCAGCCCGCCCCGGATCGCCGCCACGCTCAGCGTCATCACCGGGGCCGGAGCAACACCTGTCGACGACACGGGCGTCGGCACGTGGCCGTCCGGCGCCACGATCGGGCGGTCGGCGAGTGAACAGGCCCAGGATGACATCGCGCCACGGTTGTTCTGGGGCTTCGCCCGCAACGCAACGCTTGCACGCAGCAACGTCTCGGTGCCCACGAGCCCAGTTGCCCTCGGCAACGAGTTCTTCCGCCTCACGGCTGTCGATCTGGACTGGCACCTACTCGGTAATCGGACCGACGCGACGGTGCTGGATGTGCCCGGCGACGACGCCTCGGTCCCCACCTATGCGCTGCCAGTCGTCCGGCCCTTCGTGCCGAACGCCGCCTACCTCGTCGACGCTCAAGATGCGTTGGGGGCCATGGGCCAGCTGCTCACCGGATTTCCGCAGAACGGAGTCGACAGCCTTATGCTGCTCTGCTCGCCGGTGATCGACGAGTCCCTCGCCCTGCCGCCCGCTCCCGGTGCGCAAGGCCACTGGCCGCAATTCCCGGCCGGACCTGCAACGATGCTCCCTGCCTCGGTGGACCCGACGGCGGGCATCACCGGCACGTGGGCCTCGGGAACAGGTGGACCTCACGATGCGATCGTCACGATCGCCGCGGACGTCGTGCCTGACGGCACGCACGTTCGCGTGTATCCGCGCCGATTCCAGACAATCCGATCCATCGGCGAAAGGCCATCATTCGTCCGCGACGACGGCGGCAGCGGCATCGCCGCCGCTGGCACAGCGTCGAGCATCTTGGTTCGGAATCCCTTCGGGCTTCTTCCCGGCGAGCCGCGCCCGGCACCTGCCGAACTCATGGTCGACCTCGTCGTCACCGGACGTGACGGCTCGCGACGAATCATGTCGGAGGTCGCTGTTCCCCTCGGGGCTGACCAACCGTTCGTTCCGACCACGTTCGGCGGCACCGCCGCCCTGCAGCAGCCAGCTATTGCAGCGCTCAGCGCCACTTTCGGATCGACGTCGGTCGCCCCGTCGGGCCTATTCGGAATACCGGAACTCCCGGTCGCTGGCGCTTTGCCACCCAGCCCCGTCGACATGGTCCGCGCCTTCGCGAGCGAGAGCACCCGGCCACGGCAAGGCCCGCGACAGCCCAGTCAAGCCCGATTCGAGACGGTGCTCGCCGTAGGTGCCGCTGTCCCGGGACCACTGCTGGTCTGGAACGCGGTGCTCACGGGTGCTCGCTGGTCTGAAGAGAGTCGGAGCGCTCAACCCGAGCTGGGAGATCCGGGTAACCCGGCCGGACCCGACGTCGTGGCGACCGGTTTTCGAGCAGGCGGTCAACTCGCTCAGGACCTCGCCCTCCATGCGATGAAACGCGCCCAACCCGTGCTCCCGATCGCAGCGAATACCGTCGGCTGGCTCATCGCAACGGCCGGCAACAACTGGGCGCCAGCACCCCTCGACCCTCCAACAGCGACCATGTCCGGCGTCATGCTCGAGACCGTCGCACCCATCTCGGACAGCCCGGAGCTCTCCCTACTGCCTGAAGCGGTGCTCACCCAGACTGTTCAGCAACTGGTGAATGCTGCGGCGGGCGCTCTCGGCGTCGGGGCGCCAGCGGTGACACTGGCAAATGAGAGTCAAATCCGGGCCCGCCTTCAACGCGAAGCCGTCACCGCCCGAGTCGGGCAGCGTGATGCGCTCTGGTCGCTGCGACGCGCGATCCATCAGGCACGTGAGTTCGTGTACATCGAGAGCGCACAGTTCGCGAAGACCGGAGACCCCGCCTCAGCCGTTGACCTGGTGGGCGAGTTGGATGAGGCGCTCGTCGACAACCCGCGACTTCTTGTGATGATCGCAGTGCCGCGCACCCCGGATTTCGACCAGGCGACGACCAAGTACGAGCCCTACGTGCGCGCCGCGCTCGCACAACGCACGAGCGCGATCGAGTCTCTCACCGCCGGGCATCGCGAGCGCGTCGCCGCATTCCATCCTGTCGGATTCCCGGGCCGATCGACGTTCATTCGATCCACGACGGTCGTTGTCGACGACGTCTATGCCCTCGTGGGCTCATCCCATTTCCGGCGCCGCGGAATGACGTTCGATGGAGCGTGCGACGTCGCGACGATCGACCGCCAACTCGATTCGCGAGGCGCTTCGGCGGGTATCCAGCGATTCCGTCAGCAACTCATGGCATCGCGCCTCGCCGTGCCCGTACCTGCCACGCCCGCCGCGACAACCGCGATCTGGACTCGACTATCGTCCGGCCACGGAGCATTCGGGGTACTCACCGATCTGCTCTCGGCTGGAGGCTTGGGTCGATGCCAGCCGGTATGGGCCGGCCCTACCGACACTGAGGTCATCCCGAAGAGTGATGCCGAGTCCGATCCGGCTGGCGGGGATACCTCGATCTTCAGCGCGCTCTGGAAGCTTGCCGGTGGCGACTAAGGCGTGACTCCTGATGCCATGGGTCGAATTGCGATGGCCCTGAGCCCGGCGCCGCCGCGGTGGGTGATGCCGAATCTCTCCCGGGGGAAAGCGTCCACGCGGCCGCGGGCGGGTATCACACCGTACGCCGTGCCGATAGGCGTGGCCGGGTTGAAACCGTGGGTGGCACAGCAGTCATGGGCGCCGATCGCGTGTAACGTGTCAGTGATATGCCACATATTTGAACGCAAGCGGATGCCCCGGTACGCGCGGCGCCGTCGGCGGATGACAACGCAAGGGGCTCGGACCAATGAAGATCACGGCCATTGACTGCTTCGGCTACCACCTGAACTATGCGCATGGCGAGTACGTCATGTCGGGGAGCCGCGCGGCGACGTCGGAGGTCGGCACGCTCGTGCGCCTGCGAACCGATGAGGGGCTCGAAGGCTGGGGCGAGATAACGCCCCTCGGCGACCTGTACCTGCCGACCTACTGGGCCGAAGTGCGCGCCGCGCTGCACACTCTCGCGACCCGCCTGATCGGCGCAGACCCGACCAACCTCTCCGGCATCCACCGACTGATGAATAGCACGCTGCTGGGCGGGGGCTTTGCGAAGTCCGCCATCGATGTGGCGTGCTGGGATCTGCTCGGCAAGGCGGCCGGCCTGCCCATTTCGGCGCTTCTCGGCGGTGTTCTGCAAGACGACTTCCCCCTGTACGAGGCCGTTCCACTGCGAACCCCGGATGAGATGGCGGGCTTTGTCTCGGAGCGCCAGGATGCCGGCATCCACCGCTTCCAACTCAAGGTGGGAGGCGACCCCCACGACGACATCGCCAGAACGAGCGCGGTCGTCGATGTCGCGGATCGCGACACCCTGATCGTCGCCGATTCCAACGGCGGCTGGAACCTGCGGGCAGCGCAGATCGCGGTGCGGGGACTCGCTGACTTCCCGATCTTCATCGAGCAGCCATGCCGGTCGACCGAGGACAGCATCTTCGCAATGCGGCACTCCTCGCTGCCGCTCGTGCTCGACGAGTCGATCCTCACCCCGCAGGACGTATTCCATGCGAAGAATGTTGCGGGAGCAGTATCGATCAACATCAAGATCAGTCGTGTCGGTGGGCTGACCCAGGCGGCACGCATGCGCGACCTCATGCAAGAGCTCGACATGATGGTCTCGGTCGAAGATGCCTGGGGAGGCGACATCGTCACCGCCGCGGTGAGCCACCTGGCCGCCAGCACGAGGCCGGAGAACTTCCAGAACGCCTCGTTCATGAACGACTGGACCGATGGTCACGTCGCCGGGTACGCCCCACGCTCCGTCGGTGGTCGCGGCTCCGCCCCGACCGGTCACGGATTGGGCATCGAGGTGAACGCCGACGGACTGGAAGTCGTGTTCAGGGCTGAATCCTGAGAATGCGGATGCCGGAATCAGCGATCCGGACAATCGTCTTATAGGCTTGGGTTCAACAAGGGGAGTACTCCCGTCTGCGGGCGGCCCGTCATTACGAATGCGTTGTTGCATTCCGGGCCACCGGTTCTGATCTGATCAGAGCGGAGGAGACCTTGGCGCCATATCCACGCCAACCCCTTTGGAGCACGCTCATGCAGGTGACACCCCTGATCTGGATCATCACGATCGCTGTGACGATCGCATTCTTCGTTTACGAGTTCTTCGCGCACGTGCGCACGCCGCACGCACCCACCATCGGCGAGTCGGCCCGGTGGTCGGCGTTCTACATCGGTCTCGCCCTGCTTTTCGGCGTCGGCATCGGCGTGACCTCGGGATGGACATTCGGCGGCGAGTACTTCGCCGGCTACCTCACCGAGAAGGCGCTCTCGATCGACAACCTCTTCGTCTTCCTGCTGGTGATGAGTGCGTTCGCGGTGCCGAAGATCTACCAGCAGAAGGTGCTGATGATCGGCATCGTCATCGCGCTCATCCTGCGTGGAGGATTCATTGCCATCGGCGCGGCCCTGATCGAGAACCTGTCGTGGATCTTCTACATCTTCGGCGCACTGCTGCTCGTGTTGGCCTACCGGCAGGCGTTCTCGAACCACGAAACCGACCCGGCCAACAACGCGTTGATGCGCTTCGTGCGTCGCCACCTCGCCGTGACTGACGAGTATCACGGGGACAAGCTCACCGTGAAGAAGGATGGCAAGCGGTTCATCACCCCCATGCTGCTCACCATCGTCGCCATCGGCTTCGTCGACCTGATCTTCGCGGTCGACTCCATCCCCGCCATCTATGGGCTCACGAGCGAGCCGTACATCGTGTTCGTGGCGAATGCGTTCGCGCTGATGGGGCTGCGGCAGTTGTTCTTTCTCATCGGTGGATTGCTCGAGCGCTTGGTCTACCTCGCGCAGGGTCTCGCGGTCATCCTCGCGTTCATCGGCGTGAAGCTCGTCTTCCACGCCCTCCACGTGAACGAGCTGCCGTTCATCAACGGCGGGCAGCCGCTGTTGTGGGTCCCCGAGATCCCGATCTCGTTCTCCCTGCTATTCATCGGCGCCACGATTACCGTTGCCACCGTCGCGAGCCTGCTCAAGACCCGTAAAAGGAGTTCGCGTCCCGGCACACCCACGCCGATCGATCCCTCAACCCGGAAGGAATACTCCAAATGAGCATGTTCTCCAAACTTGCCGGCCTCGCCCAGAAGGCCCTCGACAACCCTGGTTCGTCGACCCAGAGGGCGAACGCATCCGGGGTGATCGACAACGCCGATCGGGCGGCGATCGCGCGCTACGACTACCTGCTACAGACCGCCGAACCGCACCAGATCGAGCAGGTGCACCGCGAGGCATTCGAGCGCCTCACCCCGGCGCAGCGCGATCAGATCCGGGAGAGGATGCGCGCAGACCTCCCCGACCACGAGCATCCCCGCACCTCGGGTGCCGATGACCTCGCACGTGCGGCCGCCCGTACGGAGGCGGGCCGCCCCGGATTCCTCCGGGGCCTCCTCGCCCGCGCCGGCGGACAGGACTCGCGCTCGGTCGGCGGCATCGGCCGTGGGGCGCTGCTGGGTGGCGCCGCCGCGGGAGCCGGGATCGCCGCGGGCGGTGTTCTCGCTGCGGTCGCCGGCGGAGCCGTCGTCAGCTCCGTCGCGGGCCCCCTTCTCGAGCAGGCGGCGAGCTTCGGAGTTGATTTCGACGCCCTGGCGAGCGGCATCGACCTCGAGGGCCTCACGGGGGGAGCGGACGGGCTCGCGGCCAGCGCGGGCGAAACCGTCTCGGGCTTTGGCGATCAGCTGAGCGAATTCGGATCCGACTTCAACCTCCCCGGCCTCGGCGACTTCTTCGGCCGCTGAGCGGAAAACTGTCTCGGCAGGATGGGCCGTGCCTCGTGTTCTCAGGGGGTTGGGGCGCCCGAATTTCACATACCGGGGAGCTCGATCGTCTCGAGGACCTCGATGGTGCCGAGCTTGAGGTGGGGGTGCCCGTCCATCAGGGTCGCTGCCGCATCTGCGTCCGCGGCCTCGACGATTGAGTAGCCCGCCGCGGTCGAGGGGGACCTCGTCGTTCGCGCAGATGAGACGGATCTCGCGTTCCCGAGTGGCGATCCGAATTCGAGGAGCGCGGCACCGACCTTGCCAGCCCAAGCCATCCATTCCTGCATCTCCGCCTGGCCTTCCTCCTCCGATTGCTCGATCTGTTGCTCCGCGCTCACGTCGGCGTGATAGAGCACAATGTACTTCGCCATTTCCACATTCCCTTCGTTGGGCGGTGCACACAGCGCTGACGGCGTCTCAGATGCGCTCCGGCCGGGGACCACGGTACTCCCTCGCCTCCAGCGCCGGTAGGCCGTGCGTCCCCGGCGGGATGGAGCGCGGCCAAGCAGCACTTGAGCTCGTCGAGGACGACGTTCCTCTGAGCCACGGCGAGGGCTGGACGCTGAATGCCGCGGAGGCGTACCATCCGAGCCGTCGAGCAAGGTGCTCGAGTGTGGAGGCGAGAAAATGTTTACGAGGTCGATGGCAAAAATGGGTGCGGCGGGTGTGGGGCTCGGTACGCTTCTGACGGTCGGTGTCATAGCACCGGTCAATGCGGCACCGGTGCGATTCCCGGTTGACGTGGTGGCGCACACGGACTTCAGCGCAGATGCGAGCGAGTTCGAGGGCAACATTCCCGGGTGCGAGACCGGCACTGTGGTCGATGGTGCCGGCGGGCCGCACTTCACCCCGTGGGGCGGAGCGTTCGTCGGGGTGAAGGAGTTCACGTGCGCCGGCGGTGAGGGAGGTCTCGATGTGCGATTGAACGCCCGGTTCGGAGAACTGGGCGCGACGGGGACCTGGACAGTCATCGATGGGTGGGGTTTGTTGGAGGGCGTGAAGGCGTCGGGCTCCCTCGTCGGCGTGTATACCGAAATTGGCGTCGACGATCGGTACACAGGCTCGGCTAGGTGACGCGGCCACGGCGTGCGACATAACGTCGCCGAGCGGTGAATCACGGCGACCCCGATGCGGCGTCGTAGAGCGACGCTGGTGCCTACAGCGTCGCGAGAAGCTCGTCCATTAGCTCGAGCTCGGCGTTCTGGTCCTTGATGATCTTCTCGGCGAGAGCCGTGGCATCCGGATCCTGGCCCTCATCAACCTGCACCTGCGCCATCTCGACCGCGCCCTCGTGGTGCACGGTCATCTGCTCGAGGAACAGCCGGCTTGCCTCAGTGCCGGTGGCGGCTTCTAGGTCCGCCATGTCCTGCTCCGACATCACGCCGGCCATGCCGTCCATGCCGTCCATGCCGTCCATGTCGGCCGGTGCGTCCCACTGCTCGAGGAAGCCGTTCAGCTGGTCGATCTCGGGCCCCTGGGCATCTTTGATGTCCTGCGCGAGTTCGGTGACACGCGGGTCGATGCCGTCCTTATCGAGAATCACCTGCGCCATATCGATGGCCTGACTGTGGTGCACGACCATGGACTGGGCGAACACCACGTCCTGGTCGTTGAAGGTCGCGGAGGCGTCGGATGACGATCCGGGGGAGTTGTCTCCCGTGTCGGTGCTGGCCGTGGAACAGGCGCTGAGGGTGAGGGAGGCGGCGAGAACGCCGACGACCGCGATGAGTGTGCGTTTGTTGAACATGTGTGATCGTGCCAATCAGTAGAAATGGATGTATTGGGGGTACCGCAGAGACGGCGCTCTATCGCGCCCGGGAGCGGGTGCGACTGATACATCAGACTCGACTGATCGAGAGGACTTCCAGTGATGGCGTCCATGGCAACGAGACGCGAGTAGTGGCGATGCGGACGACACGCACCAGCGGTAAGAACATCAGGCGCCCAGCTGAATTGATCATCGTGTGCATAGCGAGGATTCCGAACAGCACGGCCGCAACGACGATCATCGCGGTGACGATGGTGTGCTGCCGTGGTGCACCTGCCATAATCCGAAACATTTCGCCGTTCATCCGCCCTTGTTTGCTTGCACGATCGTACGCCACCACGGTGGGAGTATTTCCCAGCCAGGTTCTCGTAGCTGATAAATTGCCATGAGCGCGCGGAGATGAGGAGGACGAATGTCGGCTTACGTCAGCGTCGCCGTGATCGTCGGAGCGGCAGTGGCTGGGATCGGCGTGCTCTACCTTGTGGCCCGGGCCACGTCGGTGTCGCCGGTGCCGCTCGTGACCACGCCGTTTCTGTCCGGCTGGATGCCTGAACAGCACGCACTGTCCCGCTACCACGCTCGCTGGTATCCGCTCACCGTCATCTTTCTCGCCTTCGACGTCGAGATGCTTTTCATGTACCCCTGGGCCGTCGTCGTGGCGAGCGAGGGTCCCACGGCAGTCATCGAGATGTTCATCTTCCTCGGGCTGCTCATGGTGGGCGTCGTCTGGGCCTGGCGGGAAGGATCGCTGAGATGGGTGTGACCTCAGTGCTCGCCCGGTGGGCCTCCACTAGCGTGCATGTCCTCGTCGTTGAGGTGCCGGGCTCGGACGAATCGCGGATGCTGCTCGAGGCCGAGCTCGACCGTCGTGGCTGGAGCGTCGCGCTCTCCCCAGCCGACGCCGACCTGCTCGCCGTGTGCGGGATACCGGGCAACGAGCTCCGGACGGCATGCGATCTCGTGTGGAATCAGCTGCCGGGACCACGCTCCCGAGCGAGCGTCACCACCGCAGCCGCGCTGTCGGCACTGCTCGATGGAGCAGTGGCGCACCTCGTCGACGATTCGCGGCAACGCGAGGATGCCCGCGCGAGATCCCAGCACGTCGCTGCCACAGATGCGACACCGGATGCCGACGAGCACGAAGGCATGTCGCACGAGGACAT
Organism: Marisediminicola sp. UYEF4; assembly: GCF_040546025.1. Classification (NCBI taxonomy): domain Bacteria; kingdom Bacillati; phylum Actinomycetota; class Actinomycetes; order Micrococcales; family Microbacteriaceae; genus Marisediminicola; species Marisediminicola sp. UYEF4. The sequence continues at coordinate 21,646 of NZ_JBEPNA010000019.1, forward strand.
GGACCACGGCGGGATCGACCGCGGCATGGACCATGGCGCGATGGACCACGGCGGCATGGACCATGGCGCGATGGACCACGGCGGCATGGACATGCCGATGCCCGGCGGCATCCCACTCGCCGGTGGAGGCGACGACCGCGACGGACTCGAGATGGATGTGCTCAACGTTCCGCTCGGTCCGGTGCTGCCTCACTGGCCGGCTGGCCTCGTGGTGGATTGCGTGCTGCAGGGCGACGTGATCGTGAGTGCGCAGGCCCGGATTCTCCCGGCAGCGTCGGCGTCGGCGTCGGAGGAGGCGATGACGGGTGTCGTGGACGCTCGCCGGCGCATGATCCGGCTCTGCGACCAGGCCTCGCAGCTACTCGCACTCGTCGGCTGGCAGGCTGCCGCACAGAACGCGCGCCGGCTGCGTGACGACTCGCTTCGGGGAGCGGACCTCACTGATCATGGCGCGGAACTCGATCGGCTGCGCCGACGCGTCGAGCGCTCGACGCTGCTGCGCTGGTCGCTGAAGGGACTCACTCTCACAGGCTCCGCGACCCGCGACGACGGGGCGGACCTCAGCATCCGTCATCGCCTGATTGGCTGGCTCCGCGAGGCTGCTGAGCTGGCTGGGACCACACCCGGTGGGCGGCCAATCGCTGGGCACGATGCCAATCGGGCGCAGGAGGCGCAGGACTTGCTCGACGCCCTGCCCGACCTGCTCCGCGGAACGGATCTCGGAACCGCGCGCCTGCTCATCGCCGGCCTCGGTCTCGACACCGCCGCTCTCAGAGAAACCCATGAGCGCTCTCATGACTGAGCCCATCGTGCAGGTGAGCCCGGCCTGGGCGGTGCTGGCGTCGCTCGCCCTCCTGTTGTTCGCCCTCGCGGGAGCCGGGCTGAATGGTGCGCTCGCGGCCCGGTCGGCCGGTCGCCCGGTCCGCTCAGGAGCGGGTGCCCCGTTCGCCCAGGTGGCACGGCTGCTGAGGCAGAGACGACAGGTCACCGTCGCGGCCGATGTGCTGCTGTGGCGGATCGGTGCTGGTGGCCTTCTGGTTGTCGCTATTCTCAAGATCCTGGTCATCCCGCTCGGGCCGTGGACCCTCGCCGACCTCGACGTGGGCGTCGTCTGGTTCAACACGATGGACGTCATGATCTGGGCGCTGTTCTGGCTCATCGGCTGGGGGGCGAACAGCGCGCACGCGCTCGTGGGGGGCTATCGCTTCCTGTCGCTCGCTGTCTCGTATGAGCTGCCGCTGATGTTTGCGCTGATCACGCCGGCGGTCGCAGCCCGCAGCCTGCGGGTCGGCGACGTTGTCGCGGCCCAGCACGACCTGTGGTTCGTGATCTGGATGCCGGTCGCGTTCGTCATCTTCTGCGGCAGCGTCATCGCCTTCTCGAGTTGGGGGCCGTTCGCGACGGGTGCCGGGCGGGACATTGCGGGCGGTTTTCTCGCCGACGTCTCCGGCGTCGACAGGCTGCTCATCCTCACCGGTCGCTACGCGGTGCTCGCTGCGGGCGCCGCGTTCGCCGTGCCGCTCTTCCTGGGCGGTGGAGCGGGTCCGCTGCTGCCCGACTGGTTCTGGACGATCGTCAAGACCGCGCTCGTGCTCGCGGCATTCGTCGCGATCCGCCACAGGGTGCCCACGATCCGTCCTGACCGGTTCGCCGAGGTGGCCTGGATCATCGTGCTGCCCGCGGCGCTCCTGCAGGTGCTTGTCGTCGCGATCATCGCCGTGGGGAGCTGAGGATGCTGGTCGACCTGTTGTTCTGGGCGCTCGCGGTCGTGTCCGTGGCATCCGGTGTCGCGGTCTTCGTGGTCGACTCGATGGCGCGGGCCACCTACGCGCTCGCGGTCTCGTTCGTCGCCGTCGGGATCATGCTCGTGATGGCCGGTCTCGAGTACATCGGCATCATCACGATTCTCATGATGGTTATGGAGATGGCGATCATGGCTGTCTACATGGTGATGTACATGGGGATGAACCCGGCACTGATGCCGATGGACATGACCCACAGCAAACGCTGGTCGGCGGTGCTGGCGGTGGGAACCTTCGTGCTGCTGGCCGCGGGAGCCCTGCTCATCCCGTGGCCCGCCCGCGTGGGTGCACCCGCACCCGACCTCACCGCCTCGCTCGGCGAGGCGATCATGGGGCCCAAGATGCTCGCGATGCTCACCATCAGCCCCGTGCTGTTCGCCACGATCATCGCCGGCCTCGTGATCGCCAACCCGCGCGGGCGGTATGACCGCTGGGGCGATGACCTCAAGCGCGACACGCCGAACGATCCGATGCGGGGAGGGCTCGGCCGATGACACTCGAAGCCGTTCTTCTCGTCGCCGCCGCGCTGTTCTGTGTCGGCCTATACGGCGCGCTGTCCCAACAGGTGGTCGTGATGGTCATGATGGGACTCGAGCTGATGCTCAACGGAGTCATCCTCGCGGCCGGCGCCTTCTGGTGGTTTCTCGCGCCCGCCCCGGACGGCCAGGTGCTGCTGCTCATCGTGATCGCCGCGATGACGGTGGAGATGGCGATGGGCTTCGCCGTCGCGACCCTGCTGCACCGGTCCCGCGGATCAGACATGACCGACTCGGCGACAGACCTCTCCGGATGAGCGGGCTCGCCCTCGCCCTGGTCGTGCTGCTGCCCGCGGCATCCGGAATCTCGCTCTGCCTCGCCGGACCGCGTGCACGGGCCGCCGCGATCCCGGTCTCGCTTACGACCGCCACCGTGACGGCGGCGCTCGCAGTGGTCGTCACCTTCACACGCCCCGCGCTCGAGATCCCCTTCATCGCCGGCGCGCCGCTCGGGCTTGCTGTCGACGGGCTCTCCGCCCTGTTGCTTCCCGCCGTCGCGATCGTGACCCTGCTCGTGCTGATCTTCGCGGCCGCCGAGGGAACGGAGTCGCCGGGACGGTTCCATGGCCTCATGCTGATCTTCGCCGCCGCCGTCGTGGTGACCGTGACCGCGACGACGCTCCCGGCTCTGCTGTTCGCTTGGGAGATCATGGGTGCGATGTCGTGGGCGCTCATCGGCTTCCACTGGCGGGATGACCGGCGCGTGCAGGCGGGGCTCGTCGCCTTCACGATGACGAGGGCGGGCGATCTCGGCCTCTATCTCGCCGCGGGCGCCGCGCTGATGGGAGGCGCGGGTCTCGCGCTCGCCGATCTGCCGGCCGCGTCCTCACCGTGGCGAGACGTCATCGCCGCCGGCATCATCGCGGCCGCCCTCGGCAAGGCCGCGCAACTGCCGTTCAGCTCCTGGCTGTCACGTGCGATGGAAGGGCCGAGCACCGTCAGTGCACTGCTGCACTCGGCCGCGATGGTGGCGATGGGCGGATACCTGCTGCTGCGGGTGGCGCCGCTGCTCGAGGCGACGGTCTGGGCGGGAATTACCGTGGCGTGGATTGGAGCGCTCACCGCCCTGCTGCTCGGCGCGGTCGCTGTCGCCCAACGCGATCTCAAGCAGCTGCTCGCGGCGTCGACCGCCGCCCAACTGGGATTCGTCGTGCTGGCGGCCGGGGTGGGGTCGATCGCCGGCGGTGCGGGCTACCTCGTCGCGCACGCCTCCACCAAAGCGCTGCTCTTCCTCGTGGCCGGCGCGTGGCTTGCCGCTCTCGGCACGAAGCAGCTGTCGGCGCTCCGCGGCGCCGCTCGGCGGTGGCCGCTCGTCGGCGTGCTGTTCACCGTCGGGGCACTGTCGCTCGCGGGCATTGCGCCGCTCTCGCTCTGGGCGCTCAAAGACGAACTGCTCGCCGTCGCCCTGGAGACGAGCCCCGTGCTCTACATCGTCGGCCTCAGCGCGGCGGCACTCTCCGGGGTCTACTCCGGCAAGGCGCTCCTGATCGTGTGGGGGCGAGCGGATGACGCGACCGAGGCGGGGTTCGACGACGAGCAGCCGGGAACCGGTCACATCGGACGGTGGGAACGGCTCCCGCTGGCCGTGCTCGCGGCCGGTGCAGCACTGCTCGGACTGCTGGCGCTGCCGCAGGTGAGCGAGCGGCTGAAGGCGATGCTGGGGGAGAGCGGGACCGCGACACCCGGCGCGGTGGAGCTCGCCGGCTCGGCGCTGCTGGCGCTGGCAATGCTCGCCCTTGTCGCGGTGGCGCTTCGACGGAGGCTCCCGCGGCCATCCTGGGCAGTCAACTGGCTGGGACTCGAGCGAGCCGTCCACCTCGTCGTGGTGCTCCCGACGCTCGCGCTGAGCGAAGCGCTGGCGATATTCGACGACGGCATCCTCGACCGCGGCCTACATCGAACGGCGCGCGCCGCCGTCGCCAGCGCACGTCGACTTGGACGGCTCGACGACAGCGCTCTCGATGCGGCAGTCAGCGCGACCGCGCATGCTGGTGCGCATGCGGGTTCGCGTGCGGCGCGCGCCGACATCCGGGGCATCGACGGCGCCGTCGAGGGCCTCGCCCGCCAGCTGCGACGCCTCGGCACGCTCGCGAGGCGCCCGCAGACCGGCCGGATCCACCAGTACTACGCCCAGATCGCCATCGCCCTGGCTGTCGTGTTCATCCTGATCCTTCTCGTGAGGTAACCCATGCTCAGCCTTGTCGTTTTCCTCCCCGTGCTCGCGGCGATCGTGCTCGCTGTGATGCCCCGCGTCACGGATGCCGCGGCCCGCTGGAGTTGGCTTGTCGTCACACTCCTCGATCTCGCCCTCGTGGTCGGCTTGTGGGTGTCCTACCGGGACCCGGGTGCCGGGGGCCTGGCCTTCGAGGAGCAGCTGCCGTGGATTCCGAACGTCGGCAGCACCTATCACCTCGGCCTTGACGGGCTGTCGCTGCCGCTGGTCGCGCTCACGTCGCTCATCTTTGTCGTCTGTGCCGTCTTCGCGCTTCGCGACACCGACAGGCCCCGCTCGCAGGCCGCTTTGTTCCTCTTTCTCCAGACGGCGAGCCTTGGAGTTTTCGCGGCGCAGGACCTCATTCTCTTCTTCGTCTTCTTCGACCTCTCGATCGTCGGCATGTACTTCGTCATTGCTGGCTGGGGGCACGGCAACGCGGCACGGTCGGCGCTCAAGTTCTTCCTCTACACCTTCCTGGGCTCGCTCGCGTTGCTGCTCGGGTTCATCGGCCTCTACCTCGGCTCCGAGGCGAAGACCTTTGATATGGTCGAGCTCGCGCAAAACCCGCCGTTCGGCGACCAACCCGTCGTCGGCGGACTGGTGCTCGCCGCCGTCTTCATCGGCCTCGCCATCAAGACGCCGACGTTCCCATTCCACACGTGGCTGCCGCCCGCCCACACGGATGCTCCGGCGATCGGTTCGGTCGTGCTGGCGAGCATCCTGCTCAAGATGGGCACCTACGGTTTCGTGCGCATCGCCATGCCCATGCTGCCGGACGCCTGGCGAGACTGGGCGTGGCTGATCGTCGTGATCGGCGCGATCTCGGTGCTCTACGGGGCACTCGTCGCGCTCGCCCAGACCGACTTCAAGCGGATGATCGCCTACACCTCGGTCAATCACATGGGCTATGTGGTTCTCGCGGTCGGCGCGGCGGGGGTCGTGAGCAACAGCTCAGCTCAAGCGAGGGAGGTCGCGATCACCGGCGCCGTCGTGCAGATGGTGAGCCACGGACTCATCACGGGCGCCCTCTTCCTTCTCGCGGGGGTGCTCTACGACCGCAAGGGTAGCTACGACATCGGCTCCTACGGCGGACTCGCGGCCCCGGCGCCGCGCTACGCCGCGTTCTTCGTGGTCGCGGCCTTCGCCTCCCTCGGGCTGCCCGGCTTCAGCGGTTTCATCGCCGAGTTCCAGATCTTCGCCGGCAGCATTGGTCCCGTTCCATTGACCGCGCTCGCCCTCCCGGGCATCCTGATCACGGCCGCCATGTTCCTGCGGGCGCTGCAGCGGATGCTCATGGGCGAGACACGAGGGCTGTCCGATGGATTCCATGACCTTGACCGTCGGGAGATCCTTGCGATCGCGCCGCTCCTGCTCCTAGCCGTGATCATCGGAATCGTGCCGCGTTTCCTGCTGGATGTCATCGAGCCCGCGTCATCCGTCGTCATCGAACTCGTCAGCCGGTAGCGTCCTCGTGAATATGCAACGGGATACCCTCGCGCTGCTCCCGGAGATTCTCGTTCTCGCCGGCGGGGTGATCGTCCTGCTTGCGGGGTCGTTCCTTCCCCGGGACCGGCAGGGGGTAACACGATCTGTCGCGATCGTCGCGCTGCTGCTGGCTGCCGCGGCGGCGGTGGCCGGAATGACTTCCCCCGCGATGACGATTTTCGAAGGCGGTTTCGCGGTCGACGTCGCGACCGGGGCAGCGCGGATCATCATCCCGCTCGCCACGATCCTCGTACTCGTACTCGGCGTCGAGGAGCTCGGCGGAAGCGCGAGGGAGAGCGAAACCTACTCGCTGATGATGCTCTCTGCGCTCGGCGCGATCGCGATGGCGGGAGCGAACGACCTGCTCGTTCTCGCCGCCGGCTACCTGCTCGCGAGCATTCCCCTCTATGCCCTCGTCGGCATGAGCCGGTCGCCCGGCGCGGCTGAGGCCGCCCTCAAGACCTACCTGATCGGCGCGATCATGGGCATCGCACTGCTGCTCGGGGTCACTATCCTCTACGGAGTCGGCGCAAGCACATCGTATTCCGAACTGCGGTCGACGCTCGGCGATGCACCGCCCGCGGCGGTCCTCGCCGGGATCGTCGGGGTCGTGGCGGGACTGATGTTCAAGGCGGGCGGGGTTCCCGGCCACTTCTGGGTGCCCGACGCGACGCAGGCATCGGGAACGACGGTCGCGGCGTTCCTCACGTCCGTTCCCAAGCTCGGCGCACTGATCGCGGCCTATCGCTTCTTCGAAATGCTTCCCGACGGGTCTGGCTCAGGCGCTGTCGGGTGGCCCCTGCTGGTCGCCATCGTTGCCACCGCGAGCATGACACTCGGTAACCTTGCGGCTTTCTGGCAGACGGACGTGAGGCGCCTTCTCGGGTGGTCGACGGTGAGCCAGGTGGGCTATCTGCTGCTGCCCGTCGCGGTTGCGGGCAATGCCGATCTCGCACTGCCGTCACTCCTGCTCTACCTCGCGGGTTACGCGGCGTCGAACATCACCGCGTTCGCGGTCGTCGCCGCACTGCCGGCCCGTCGCTCGATCGAGGACTACCGCGGCGCTGCGGCAGCGCACCCGTGGCTCGCCGGAGCTCTCGTCGTGAGCCTGCTCGGACTCGCCGGTACCCCGCCGACGGCGGTGTTCGTCGGCAAACTCACCACCTTCAGCGCGGCCTGGGACGGCGGTTTCGCCTGGCTGGTCGTCGTCGCAGCGATCAACACCGTCGCGAGCCTGTTCTACTACCTGCGCTGGCTCGCCCCGATTCTCTCGCGGGGGCGGGGGGATGTCGAAGCGCCGGTGTCGGAGCCGAGCTGGGCTGCTCGGGCTGCCGTCACCGGCGCGTTGGCCGTGCTCGTCATCGGGATCGCCGCGGGGCCGATACTGACCGCATTCGGCACGACGCTCCTGGGGTGACCAGCGTGCTACGGCAGCACGTGGCCCGCGGCAGTGAACAGGCGGTACCATTCCGGGCGGGTGAGCCGTACGTCGGCGCCGGCCGCGGAGTCCGTGAGCCGTGAGATGTTCGTGGTGCCCAGCACGACCTGGATGTCGGCGGGGTGCCGAGTAATCCACGCAACGGCGATCGCCGCGGGAGCCACCTCGTATTTCGCCGCGAGCTCGTCGATGACGTCGTTCAGAGCCGAGTACGTCTCTCGATCGCCGAGGAAGATCCCGTCGAAGTATCCCTTCTGGAAGGGCGACCATGCCTGAAGGGTGATGCCGTTGAGGCGGGAGTAGTCGATGATGCCGTTGCCGCGGTCGACGGACTGCTCGAGACCGGCCATGTTGGCCGACATGCCCGCGGTGATCATCGGCGCGTGCGTGAGGCTGAGCTGCACCTGGTTCACGACGAGGGGCTGGCTCACCGAGCTCTTCAGCAGCTCAGTCTGCCCCGGGGTGTGGTTGGACACACCGAAATTGCGCACCTTGCCGGAGCTCTGCAACACGTCGAATGCCGCGGCCACCTCGTCCGGCTCCACGAGCGCATCGGGGCGGTGCAGCAACAACAGATCGAGGTACTCCGTCTGCAGCGCCGCAAGGGACTCGTCCACGGACCGGAGAATGTGCTCGGTGGAGAAATCCCAGAATCCCGAGCGGATGCCGACCTTCGACTGAATGATGACGGACGCGCGCTCCGCGGCGGAGAACGTCACGGCGTCGCCGAAGCGCTTCTCGCATTCGTGGGTCTCGGTGCCGTAGATGTCGGCGTGGTCGAAGAAGTTGATGCCGGCGTCCCGGGCGCCGCTCACGAGAGAGCGAATATCTCCATCGGTCATCGAGGAGATCCTCATCAGGCCCAGGATGACGCTGGATGCTTCGAGGTTTGTGTTCGTGAGAGTCTGCGATTTCATGTCTCTATCCTGCGGGCAAAACTGCGCGGTGGTTTCCGAACACCTCGCGCAGGCCCGAGGTCCAGGCATCCGCACGGCACAGGACAACGGCGCTGTCGATCGGCGGGTCCAGTTCGACGACTCCTCTCCTGTGCGCCGAACCGTCGCGGGTGTCCACCCACTCGCCCTCCGGCACGTACACCGTCCAGCGGTCGACGCCGGGCGCGACAACCGGCGCGACCCGGAGGCCCTTGCCGAGGGTCCACTGCAACGGATGGTTCCAACCTCCGCGTCGAGCGGCGAGTCGAAGTAGAGGGGCGCATGGGCGCGGCGCCGGCCAGGGCACAAAATCTGGGCTTCTAGTGGGTACTGAGAGCGCTCTCTTATACAGTGGGAGCGCTCTCAGAGAATTCTGGAAGCACAATCGAAAAGAGTTCAACAATGAAGTTTCGCTCACAATACAAGCTCGCCGCGGTCGCTGCCACGGTAGCGGTCGTCGTGGCCGTGGTTCCCTCTGCCGCGCTCTCCGCCCAGGCATCGATTCCCGCAACCCCCACCGGCTGGACGCTCGATTGGAGCGACGACTTCAGCGGGGCAGCGGGAACCGGCGTCAACACCACCAACTGGCTGTATGACATTGGCACGAGCTACCCGGGTGGCGCCGCCCAGTGGGGCACGGGCGAAATCGAGACGATGACGTCGTCCACCGCGAACGTGTACCAAGACGGCGTGGGCAACCTCAATATCAAACCCATCCGCGATGTCCGGGGCAACTGGACGTCCGGTCGCATCGAAACCCAGCGCGCCGACTTCCAGCCGGCCGCGGGCAAGATCATGCGTATCGAGGCCCGCATCCAGATGCCCAACGTCACGGGCGCAAAGGCGCAGGGGTACTGGCCAGCGTTCTGGGCGCTTGGTGCTCCCTTCCGCGGCAATTACACGAACTGGCCGTCGGTCGGCGAGATCGACATCATGGAGAACATCAACGGCCTCAACACTGTCTGGGGCACCCTGCACTGCGGAACGAGCCCCGGCGGCCCGTGCAACGAGACCACCGGTCTCGGGAGCAGCACAAGCTGCCCGGGGGCGACCTGCCAGTCCGCGTTCCACGTCTACCGAGTCGAGTGGGATCGCAGTGGAGCGGTCGCTCAGGTGCGCTGGTATGTCGACGGCGTGCTCTACAACACGGTCAGACAAACCGATGTGGATGCCACGACCTGGGCCAACGCGACGGATCACGGCTTCTTCGTCATCCTGAACGTGGCCATCGGCGGCGGCTGGCCGGGGCGACCCACCGGTCAGACCCAATCGGGTGTTCCGATGCTCGTTGACTACGTTGCGGTGTACAAGAGCGTCTAACTAGGTCGGCTCGAAGGCGGGTGGCTCGGATCGGCGGGCCACCCGCCTTTTTTGTTGCCTCGGCTGTGATCGAGTGTCTTCATTTCTGCTGTGCACGCACACGCATCGTGAAGACCTGCGCGAGGACGATTGCGGCGGCAACCGATGCGGCGACGATGACGGTGAGGATGTCGTTCTGTACTTTCAGGATGGTAAAGGGGATGAGGATGCCGAGATCGAGGGCGATGGTGAGCGCCGGAAGCCAGGGCTTGGCGTTGATCTTTGCGCGGAGATGGCGGATGACGCCCCATTGCACGGCGATGTCCATGGAGAGGTAGAGGAACGCCCCCATGGAGGCGATCTGACTGAGATCGAGAAATGCAGTGGCCACGACGGCCAGGCCGGCGGTGATGATCATCGGCTGGTGCGAGACCTTGTCCGGCAGTGACGGCGCCTGTCGCATTTCCTGCAACATCCCGTAGAGGCGCGATACGGAGTACAAGCTTGCGAGGAGACCCGAAAGTGTCGCGACAACGGCGATGGCGACGGTGATTCCGACGCCCCAAGCGCCAAAGAGCGGCTCGGCCGCCTGCGCGAGTGCATAGTCGCGGGCGTCGACCGCGCCTTTCGCTCCGATGCTCGACTCGACCGACACCGTGATCAGCAGGTACAGCACCGTGCAGATGAGCAGAGAGATGATGATCGACCGCGCGATGTTCTTCTTCGGGTCTTGGATGTCATCACCCTGATTGGTGATGGTCGTGAAGCCCTTGTAGGCGAGCACACACAGGGTGGTCCCGGCGAGCAGGCCGATGACATCGAACGAGTCCCCGGATGCCTCGGCGAAGAACCCATTGCCGGATACAGCGGTTCCGACCAGTCCGGCGATCGCGAGCACGGCGATACCGACGATCTTCAGCACCGCTGTCGTGGTCGCCGAGCCTTCGACGAGCTTGTTGCCGACGAGATTCACTGCGGCCGCGGCGACGATGGCGGCAACAGCCAGGACAGGGACGAGAATCGCGGAGTCCTGCAGGCCGAAGGGACGCAACAGGTAGGTGCCGAACGTGCGTGCCAGCAGGCTCTCGGCGACCACCATCGACACGAACATGAACAGCGAGAACGAGCCCGCGGCCACGCCCGGACCATACGCATCCTTCAACAGCATCGCGATACCGCCGGACGACGGGTTCGTGCAGGAGTAGCGGGTGTACGAGTATGAGCTGACCCCGGCGACGATGGCGCCGAGCAAGAACGCGAGCGGGAACCAGTCGCCCGCGAACCCGGCAACCTGGCCGACGAGAGCGAAGATCCCCGCGCCGATCATCACCCCGGTGCCGAGCGATATCGACCCAGCGAGCGTGATCTTGTCGGTGCGTTCAGCCATTGCTCATCTCCTCCGTCGGCGGTGTGCCCCTGTGTGTGGTGTGGAGATGTGTCGGTGTGCCGTCCCGCCGCACACCAAGTATCCCCCAGCCGCTCAGGGTAAACTTGATCCCAATCATCTAAACCGGAGGCATCGCCACCCACGTGGACCATACGACCAGTTCTACCGGGTCATCTTCTGACCCCGACCATTGTTGTGATCGCGAAGCGCACTCGGTAGGCATCCGATGATCGGCGCGCTGCTCACACTGCTCCTGGGCATTCTGGTGATCCTGGTGATCATCGCGGCGAACGGATATTTTGTCGCCCAGGAATTCGCCTACATGTCGGTCGACCGCCGCAAGCTCTCAGCGCAGGCCGACTCGGGCGACAAATCGGCGAAGCGCGCTCTCGCCGTGACGCGCCGCACGTCGTTCATGCTCTCGGGTGCGCAACTCGGCATCACGGTGACCGGCCTGCTCGTTGGCTTCGTCGCCGAACCGCTCGTCGGTGAGTCGCTCGGAGTCTTGCTCGGGGGAGTCGGGGTTCCCGCCGCGGTGAGCATCACGGTCGGAACGCTGCTCGCTCTCGTGACCGCGACGATTGTGCAGATGATCTTCGGCGAGCTGTTTCCAAAGAACTATGCCATCGCCAACCCCGAACCTCTCGCCAAGGGGCTCGCGCGGTCGACGACGATCTATTTGACCGGCTTCGGTTGGCTCATCGCAATGTTCGACCGCGCCGCAAATCTGCTGCTGCGTGCGTTGCGCATCGAGCCGGTGCACGACGTCGACACGAGTGCGACCGCCGAGGACCTCGAGCGCATCGTCTCCGACTCCCGCGAGAGCGGCGACCTGCCCGGCGAGCTGTCGTACCTGCTTGACCGCATCCTCGACTTCCCCCACCGCGACGTCGAGCACGCGATGATTCCGCGCGCGCACGTCGATACCGTGCGGCCCGAGACGACGGTGGGAGAGCTGCGCATCCTCATGGCGAAGGCCCACACCCGGTATCCGGTCATCGACGCCCGCGGTGAGCCGGTGGGCGTCGCGCAACTTGCTGATCTGCTCGGGGACAGGGTCGACGAGAACGTGCCGGTGACGCAGATCATGAGACCGCCGACGGTCGTGCCGACTCTCATGAGGCTGCCGGATGCCCTCGCCCAACTCACCCGAACCGACAACGAACTCGCGTGTGTGATCGACGAGTACGGCGGCTTCGCTGGTGTGCTCACCATCGAAGACCTCGCGGAAGAGCTCGTCGGTGAGATCACGGACGAGCACGACGACGGCGCAACGTCTGTTCTGGAGCCCGACGGTGACAACATCTGGCTGATGGGTGGCGATGTGCACGTTGACGAGGCCGAACGCGCGATCGGTCACGACCTGCCGCGCGGGGACTTCGAGACCGTCGCGGGGCTGCTGATCGCCGAGCGAGGTGCGCTGCCGAGTGCGGGCGAGACGATGCGGATCACCCTTCCGGTCGACCCCGCCGACCTGGTGCTCGATGAGCCGATCCGCCGCATGCTCGATGTGGACATTCTCAAGGTCGATCGCCACGTGCCGAGCGAGGTGCGGGTGAGCTTGGTTGAGGTCGCCGACGTGACCGACAAGGAGGTCGAGCGATGAGCAATCCCTGGGTCATCATTTTCGTGACCGTGCTACTGATTGCCCTGAGCGCGTTCTTCGTGGTCATTGAATTCGCCCTGCTGGGCGCGAGGCGTCACCGCCTCGAAGAATCGGCGGCGACGAGCCGCTCGGCCAGGGCCGCGCTGCGAGGAGTGAACGAGCTCACCCTGATGCTCGCCGGCGCTCAGCTCGGCATCACCGTAGCCACGTTCGCGCTCGGCGCCGTGACGAAGCCCGCGGTGGACGGGTGGCTCGGCCCGGTATTCGAGTCGTGGGGGATGCCCTCGTGGGTGGCCGGAGGCGCGGCCTTTGCTCTATCGCTGCTGCTGGTCACGTTCTTGCACCTCGTGGTCGGCGAGATGGCCCCGAAGTCGTGGGCCATCGCGCACCCTGAACGCTCGGCCATCCTCATCGGAATTCCCTCGCGCGCCTTCGTGTGGCTGTTCCGCCCATTGCTGAGCTGGGTGAACAGCATCGCGAACCGTCTCGTGGCGGCGACCGGGGTCGAGCCGGTCGAGAGTGCCGCCGTCGGTGGGCTCAACGCCGAGACGATCCGGCACCTTGTGGAGCACTCCGCCAGCGTGGGCTCGCTGGGGTCGTCGTTCCGGTCCCAGATTTCGAACGTGATCGAGCTCGAGACCATGCACGTCGAACACCTCATCGCCGCGAACGGCGAGCCGACCGCGGTCCCGGCTGGCGCCAGCGTTGCCGAGGTCCAGGCAGCGGCGGCACGATCGGGCCACATGCGCATTCTGGTGGCGGCCGACGTGGGGCTCACGGGCTCGCTGCCCGGCGTCGTGCACGTGCGCGACACGCTTCTCGAACCGGCCACGCGTGCGGCTCGCGAGCTGGCTCGCACTGCCTTCGTGATCACAGTCGGGACCCCGGTTCACGAGGCCCTCGCGCGCTTGCGTGAGGCGGGCGAGCAGTTCGCGGTAGTCATGGAGGGCGAGCGATTCGTCGGTGTCGTGACGCTCGCCGATGTTCTTCGACGTGTGCTTCCTGACCCGGAGGAGCGTGCGTCCACCTTCACCGGATAGGGCGGGACTTTGTCCCCTGATCCTCCCGCGTCACGGCGCCTACGGTCGTGAGGACCGACCGCCGATCGCGAGGAGGATGGCATGGTCGCAAAGAATGGCGCGGCTGCGGCGAGCGCCGCCCCGTGGGGAGCCTTCTTCTTCCGTGCCTACATCGGTGCCGCGATCTACTTCATTTCAGATTCGGATGGCAGCTTCCTGGCCGTCGTGCTCGGACTGGTGCAGGCCATCATCTGGCCGGTCTACGTGCTCTATCACGTGTTGATGATGCTCCGCGCCTAGACGCCCCGGAACTAGTGCCCGTGTGCTGCCGCCGGCGCACCGGCATCGGCGCGATTGCGTGGTGTCCACGCGATCGCCGCGATCGTGGCCGCGATCGCGGCAATACCGGCGAGAACCAGAGCCGTGAACGGGAGGCCGATGAGCGCACCGAGGATGCCGGCGGTCGGGTAGGTGACGATGAAGCAGGCATGGGAGAGGGAGAACTGCGCGGTGAACACGGCCGGCCGGTTTGTGTCGTTCGATGCGCGCCGCAACAGCCGGGACGACGGCGTCAAGATCAGGGCGGTGGCGGCGCCGAGGTACAGCCAAGTCACCATGAGGGCCACCCAGCTGGCCGTGGACGCCGGAAATGACGTCACTATCGCGACGACGATCAGCCCGATTGGCAGCGCGCCAGAGCCGGCGAGCATGATCGCTCGGTCGGGCAACGCATCCAGCAACTTGGGCAGGGCAAGCGCCACGGTCATCGAGCCGGCACCGTAGGCGGCGAGCAGCAGCGCGACATCCGTCTGCGGTCGGCCGAGGTCGCCCTGCACCAGCACGACAGTATTCACGATCACCATTGCCGTCGCCGAAGCGACAACGAGGTTCATGGCGAGGAGGCTGCGCAACACGGGGGTGCGCCAGAAGACTCTGGCGCCGCGAGTGAGGCGCTCCGCGAACGGGGTCGGTGCAGCCTGCCCCATCGCGGGGAAGGTCGTCGTGAGGACCAGAATCGCGGAGCCAACGAACCCGACGAACGTGCCGACGAACAGGTTGTGATAGCTGATCGCGGTCAGCAACACCGCAGCCAGGAACGGGCTGACGAGGGCTTCGGTGTCGTAGGCAAGCCGGGACAACGAGAGCGCACGGGTATAGTCGCGCTCGTCCCGGAGGATCTCCGGAATGACAGCTTGAAACGCGGGGGTGAAGGTAGCGGAGGCCGACTGCAGCACGAAGATCAGAACGTAGATCTGCCACACCTCGGTCACGAAGGGAAGGCTGATCGCGATGCCGGCGCGGAGCACGTCGGCCGCGACAAGCAGCACTTTCCGTGGCACGTGACTGGTCGCCGCAGCGATAACCGGGGCAAGACCCACATATGCCAACATTTTGATGGTCAGTGCCGTGCCGAGCACGAGGCCGGCGTCGCCGCCGGCGATATCGAAAGCCAGCAGCCCGAGCGCAACGGTGAGCAGGCCTGTTCCGAGCAGAGCGACAACTTGGGCACTGAACAGCTTCGCGTAAGCGCCGTTGCGAAGGACCCTAAGCATTGGTGATGGTCCTGCCGGTCGCGGAGGACGGATGCTCGACCCGGTGGTGCGACGGGTCGGTCTCGAGCGCGTGCTCGGCCTGGAATATCGCATCTGCGACCAGCTGCCTGGCATGCTCGTTCGCTAGCCGGTAAAACACCCGGTTGCCCTCGTGGCGGGTCGCGACGATCCGGGCAAGCCGCAGCTTTGCGAGGTGCTGCGAAACGGCGGCGGGGGGCTTGTCGAGGGCATCGGCCAATTGGTTGACCGACAGCTCTCCGTCGCGGAGGGCGAGAATGATGCCAACCCGGGTCGCATCGGCCAACATCGAGAAGATCTCAACGGCAAGCTCGACGTACTGGCTGTCAGGCGAAAGGCCGCACATTCGCGTATCTGCATTCATATGCAGATTGTCGCACGATTTTCCGGAGCAGTGCATTCTCCCGAGCTACATTGCGGCCCCGACATACGAGTACTTCACGAAAACCTCGGAGGCGAGGCCGGTCTCGTCGAGCACGCCCTGCACCGCGGTGAGCATGTACTTCGAGTCCCAGCCCATATAGAGAAAGTGGGTCTCGTCGAGCGAATCCCAGTGGCCGTTCCAGGCCCGCGCCTCGAAGATCGGCCCGCCGCGCCGGGCGCTGAATGCGGTGACCGTGTCGCGATCGTCGGCCCAGAGCCGGCTGAAGATGCGGTTGAACAGGTACTTCATGTCGGGGACTTCCCAGTGCTCGCCGCGGTACTCGACGTACTCGAACTCCCGCTGCCAGCCGCGCGGCCAACCACGCCGCCTCTGCGCGTCGAGGATAGGGGTGAGCCCGTCGTCGTCGATTCCGGCGGCCGTCGGGCGAGCCCAGATCGCCAGGAAGTCGGCGGTGAGACGCGCGGCCCGCTCGGCGATCGCGGCGGTGCCCCAGACGGAAGTATCGGTGAGCTCGCGGGTCGCGGCGATCGAGCTCCGCGCGTAGATGGCGGTGCACTTCTCCGGGAAGGAGGCGTCAACCGCGCGCTCGGCAAACGACTCCTCGAGCAGGGTGAGGTTTCCGAGCGAATCGGCGAGCGCCCGATGGCTGTTCTGCTCGTCGTCGCTGTAGTCCGCCCACTCCCGCACCCCGTCGCCGCTCCACGCGTCGCCGGGTCCAAGCGGGAAGATGTGCTCCACGTCGAGCTCGGCCAGCGTGTCGACGCCGGCGAGGCGACCGAGCACATAGGCTGGGTGGGGGAGTGCGCCATACTTGAGCTCCACGCGCACACGGGCATCCGACGGGGTTATCCGGGCGATCGCGGCGTCGAGGCTCTGCGGTCCCGCGTCCCGTGCACGGCAGAGTCGCGCCACGAGCCGGTCGTTGCTGAGTCCGACCACGGTTCTGCGCAGCAGAAGAGACTGGATGTGCTCCAGTGTGCCGATCAGGGCATCCCGGTCCACCGTGCCGCGCGAGTAGTCGCGGTAGGCGCGCATCACGAGCGGGTACATGCCTCGCCCGACGGTGTTGACGTAGCCCAGTTGGCGGGCCAGCTCCGCGTCCGGCTCGAGCGTCGGCTCGAGGAGGATGCGGTAGACCGCCGAGTTCGCGGACCATTCTGGGGCGAGCGTACGCAGTGTCTCGAGGTCGAGGCGCGGGAACTCGTGCCGGAACGCGTCGTACACCCCGCGCCCGTCGCTGACGTCGATCTCGCGGCCGGTCGTCATGACCAGGTAGTGCCGCCAGAAGCCTGCGATGGACTCCCCGGTGTTCTGCTCGATCGGCAGCCAGAAAGACGCCTCGATCTCGGTCTGCTCCGCGTGAGACAGGCCCATCAGCACGTAGTTGTGGATCAGTTCGTGGTCACGAAGTGGTTCGCCGGTGGAGTTGAGGCTCTCGAAGATCTGCTGGGCGTTGGCCTCCGCGCCGAGGGTGATGGCGACGTGCTCAAGCCGTTGCAGTCCCGCCCAGATGCGCGGCACCTCTTCGGCGGGAACCTGGCTACGGAAGAAGGCGTAGTTGTCGTCGAACCGTGAGTCGCGCAGATCGCCGGCGGCCAGCCGTCGGCCCAGCACGACGCTCTCGAAGACGTCCGCCCAGGCCCGGTGCGGGCGGAGCTTGGTTCGGCTGCCGTCACCGGCGAGCACGAGCACCTGTTCCAGTTCGGCGGCAAGCGCGTGATCGCCGAACTGCTGACCCTGAACGGTGTGGTGCAGGGCCGCGATCAGCAGCATGAGCGTGGTGATGCGCTGCTGGCCGTCGATGAGCACGAGCTCCTCGGATGCGGTGCTCCCGGCGGAGAGGATCGAGCCGATGAAGTGCCGGTGCAGGTCGTCCGAGTCGGCGACGGCGCGTATGTCGGCGAGCAACTGCTCGCATCCGCCGATGTCCCAGCGGTACTGGCGTTGGTAGACGGGCACGACGATGGTGGTGTTCGCGGCGGAGAGCCAGCGAATCGTGTTGACCGCGGTCGCAGTGATGTTGGTGGCAGTGGCCATGTCGATCAACTGTATCCGAAGGTAGGCTTACCTAAGTTGGGCCTGTTAAAACGTGCTGGCCCCTGACGAAAGGACATGATCTCGATCATGGGTTATATCAAATCGGCTGCACTCGACGAGACCGGCTACGTCGTGCTCGACCGCTACAACCAGGAGCTCGAGCCGAAGGAGTGGCTCGACATCGAGTATGTCGACTGGAAGTCCTCCGGCGAGACCCGTTTCGCTCCGCTCGCCAGTGCGTTCGGCGAGATCGAGGTCAACGGATTCTGGAACCACAAGCCGCCGCGCACCGACAAAGACGGCGTGTGGATCCCGTCCCAGGTCGAGAAGGCGCCGAACCTCACCCGTCGCGCCCAGGAGCCCGGCTCCAACGTCGGCCGCTGCCGGGTCATCGAGCTGCTGCCGAACACCTACGCCGACTGCCTCTACAACCTGCACCAGGACGACAACAACCGCCTGAACCCGGATGGCACCGGCTGGGTCGTGCGTGGATTCTTCAACCTCTCCGATGACGAGACCAGCTACTTCGTGCTGCGCGAGAACCGCACCGACCCGAGCGTCGAGTACCGCATCGCGCTTCCCGCCGGCGCCCAGCTGATCATCGACACGCAGCGCCTGTGGCACGCTGCCACCCATCTCGGCAGCGACCCGCGCTACTGCCTGATCACCTCGTGGGAGTCGGGCCCCCAGCTCGACGAGTACATCGCGAAGCACAACGGCGTGAGCCGCGTGCCCAACGTCGACGTGGCGCAGGACGTTCTCGACGCCGGCCAGGCCGAGCAGACGCGGCGCATCGCCGCCCGTGCCGCGTACTACGCGGCCAAGGGCCAGGCCGAGAAGACGGCGATGAGCGAGGCCTGATCCTCGGGCTTGACGCCAGTTGGACCAGATTCACGAAACGCCCTCCTCCGGGAGGGCGTTTCGCGTCTCCGCGCTGCCCCCGGCGTTAGGCTGCGCGAGTGACGAACATCCCTCAGGGCGAAACGCCCCACCACCTCAACCGATTCTTCGTCAAGCAGCGCATCACCATGATGGTGAACCGCTACGAGATCAGGGAGGCGAAGCCCGACGGCTCCGAGGGTGGCGTGATCGCCATCGCCCAGCAGAAGCGGATGGCATTCAAAGAGCAGGTCACCTTCTACGCCGACGAAGCGCGCACACGGCCCGTGTTCTCGTTCAAGGCCCGGCAGGCCCTCGACCTCGCCGCGGTCTACGACGTGACGGATGCTGCGGGAGAGCCGCTCGGTTTTTTCCAGAAGGACTTCCGCGCGAGCCTGCTGCGATCGAGCTTCCACCTCGGCGGCCCCGGCCTCGAGGCGTATGGGCAGGAGAGGAACCCGGCCATCGGCGTCATCCGCCGCTTCATCGACCTCCCGTTCGCGTTCCACTTCGACTTCACCGACCGCAGCTCGGGCGCGATCGTCATGTCGAGCGAGCGCCAGTTCTCGCTTCGCGACCGATACACGGTCACTGTTCCCGACCCACGGCTCGACTTCCGGCTCGCCGCCGCGATGGCGGTCGGGCTCGACGCGTTGATGCAGCGCTGACGCGTGGGGAACGGCCCGCTTGGCACGCGGTGCCGGAAGGTGATCGATTGGGGGACTTTCGCCCCGAGACTATGTCACTGTTCTCGCTTACCGTGGACGGCAGGATCAGGGAGGTCACGCGTGGGTGTATTGCTCTATGGCACTGGAATGACACGGTTCGAGTTCGACGACCGGGTTCTTACCCACCTGCAGCTCGTGATCACGGCGAAGCTCCGCCGGGACGAGCGCTTCATGTGCACGTGGACGCTGCCCGTCGACACCGGCGGAGGACGCGTCAGCATCTGGTTCGACCCGAGCATCCCCCTGTGCTTCCAGTACGCGAAGGTGGCGGTCGGTCCCGTCAATGCGGCGTGGCTTGGGGAGCTGATGAGGTCCGCGAACAGCGTCGGGGGGCTGCACGTGCTCCCCGAGCCGCTCGCCGCCCCGGCCCAGCAGTTCGCGGAAGTTACGGCGGGATAGCCGGTCAGTCGCGCCCCATCCACGTGGCCACGTCGACCTCGTTGTCTTCGGCGTCGGCGAGTGTCCACCAGGCGGGAGCGTGCTCGTCGGTGACGAGGTGGCCCCCGGCGGCGATCGCCGCCTCGACGCGCGCCTCGGCCGCATCGTGCGGAACCCAGACATCCACATGGATGCGGTTGCGCTGGGGGCGCGGGGCGTCCATCTCCTGGAACCAGATTGAGGGCCCGCGCCCGAACCGATCCTCGAGGTCGGCGTCGCCGACCTGCGTATAGCCGAGAACGGCCCGCCAGAACGGCATCACCTGCGGTGCGACGAGCGAGTCGATCGTCAGGTCGATGTCGTGAAGGGCGACCGGGTCGGCCGGAATGTCGAGTTCGTGGGCGACCTCGGAGATCTGGCGCGCGAGGCTGGCGTCGCGGGTGCTCAGCCCTCCGACCTCGTGGGTGATCAGTCGCACGGTGACACCGGCGTAGCGCAGGTCGATGTCGGGGTGATGGTTCGCGGCATCCGCCAGTTCGGCAATAGCGTCGACCAGCTGGGCGCCCGCCTGGAACGAACCGGTGCGGAAGTACGCGCAGACCCCGTGGGCCAGCATCCGCCAGCCTTCGACTCCCGCGCCGTCATGGAATTGCCTGGGTGTGATCTGCTCCACCATGCGTTTCACGGTAGACCCGTGGTCGCCGGGCGCGGAAGGGCCAAAATTGCCCATTGCGCCCGCGATGATAGAGCGCTAACGTACAACCAAATGGTTGTAGAAAAGTCGAGCGACACCCAGCTGAGCGAAGCTGAGGTGGATCGCATCTTCCAGGCACTGGCGGATGCGACTCGCCGCGACATCGTCGCCCGGGTGACCACCCGCGAGCGGTCGGTCTCCGACCTGGCGCGCGTGTACACCATGAGCTTCGCCGCGGTCCAGAAGCACGTGGCGGTGCTCGAGCGGGCGAGGCTCGTCACCAAGAAGCGTCGGGGGAGGGAGCAGATCGTGCACCCCGACCCGAGCATGCTCCGGAGAGCGGCACGGCTGCTCGACTCCTATGAGGAGATCTGGCGTGGCCGGGCCGATCGCATCGACCAGTTGCTGGCCGAGGATGAGAAGGGAATGAAGCAATGACCGTAGTGAGCATTGAGAAGGACGTCGAGGCCCTCACGATGAAGTTCATCGCGGAGTTCGACGCGGGCATCGACCGGGTCTGGCAGCTCTGGAAGGACCCGCGTCAGCTTGAGCGCTGGTGGGGACCGCCGACCTACCCGGCGACCTTCGAGAAGCACGACTTTCGGGTGGGAGGGCGATCCGCCTATTACATGACCGGCCCGGACGGCGAGAAGCCCCGCGGATGGTGGCAGATCACGGCGATCGAGGAGCCGACCAGGTTCGAGTTCGACGACGGCTTCGCGGACGACGACGGCAACCCGGTCGACGCGATGGGCATCGTCCACGGCGTCGTGACCCTGGACGAGGTCGGTGGCAAGACCCGAATGACCTCGCTCTCGAGCTTCGAGAGCGCCGAGCAGCTCCAGCAGATGATGGAGATGGGCATGGAGGAGGGAATGCGGGAGGCGATGGGCCAGATGGACGCGATCCTCGCGGAGGTCAAGGTCTGAGCCCGGCCGAACGACGGAGCGGGCACATCGCGCCTAGGCTTGCGGCCATGTCGCAGCCCCGTGGTGACGCCCGCTCCGAACTCGGCGCCCTGTGCGCGCGCGGGATCGACTGGGCAGTGGGTCCCTCGCGGATGCTGCTCGACTACTCCCGCGCGCGCCGGGCCGCCGTGCTCGTGCTGTTCGGGGTGCTCGACTCGCTGCCGGCCCGGGCAACGTCGGCGGCCGCGGCAGGCCCGGTGGCACGCGACCTCGACGTGCTCCTGCAACGCAGGGCGGTGACGATGGGCCACCACCCCGGGCAGATCTCTTTCCCGGGCGGGGGAGCCGACGCATCCGATTCCGACGCGGCGGCGACCGCGCTGCGCGAGGCCGTCGAGGAGACCGGACTCGACCCGAGCGGCGTCGAGATTCTGGGGACGCTGCCCGAGCTGCCGCTGCCGGTCAGCAACAATCTCGTCACCCCGGTTCCCGCCTGGTGGACGCGCACCTCGCAGGTGGCCGCGGTCGACCACCGGGAGTCGGTGGAGGTGTTCCGCGTTCCGGTCGCCGACCTGCTCGACCCCGCGAACCGCGCCAGCGTGGTGCACGAGTGGCGCGGGCGCACCGTGCACACCCCCGCCTTCACCCTCGACGGCGCACTCGTGTGGGGATTCACCGCGATCGTGCTCTCCCGCATGTTCGACGAGCTCGACTGGTCCGTGTCGTGGGATCGAGAGCGCCTGGTGCTGCCGTGAACCGCGGCGCGCGCATCACTCTCAACGACCCCGACTACGTCTTCTATCTCCCCGTCGCCGAGCAGGCTGCACTCCGCGACGAGCCTGCCTTGGGCGGAACGCGGCAGCTGACGTCGGAAGACGAGAACGCGTTTGTCCGGTTCGCCGGGGAGGCCCCCGAGGCCGACATCGACGAAGCGTTCGTCGAACTCGACCACTGGCTCGTCTTCGGAACCTTCGTGGACGGTCGGCTCGTCGCCGCGGCGAGCATGTATCCATGGGAGGGCACCAGGCTTGCTGACCTCGGCGTGATTACTCTGCCGGACTATCGGGGCCGTGGACTGGGGGGAGCGACCGTGCGCGCGATCAGCGCGCACGCGATCGCGATGGGTTATGAACCGCAGTACCGTTGCCAGCGCGACAACGCACCATCGGTGGCGTTGGCCACCTCGGCAGGGTTCACGCGCTTCGGCGAGTGGGAGGTCATCGTGCGCACCGGCAAAACGCCCTAGTCGCGGTAGCTTGTCCGCGGAGGTCGCTCGCCACGGTCGTCACGCCGGTTCGGCGTGCCCCGGTCGACACGGATCTCGATGAGCTTGCCGCTGATGCGGGTGTCCTTGAGCCTGTCGAGCACGTCGCCGGGCAGGTCGGCCGGCAGGTCGACGATCGAGAAGTCGGGCAGGATCTTGATCGCGCCGAAGTCCTCGCGGCTCAGGCCGCCCTCGTTGGCGATCGCACCGACGATCTGGCGCGGCTCGACCTTCTGCCGCTTGCCGACCTCGATGCGGAACGATGTCATCTTGCGGTTGCTGTCCCGGGGGCGACGCTCGGCGCGCTCGGCGCGGTCGGCGCGGTCGGCGCGGTCCCACCCGTCGTCCCGGCGGTCATCGCGGGGAGGCCGCTCGCGCTCAGGGCGCTGGAACCGGGCATCCTGGGGTGAGAGCAGCAGCGGCTCCTCGCC
Organism: Marisediminicola sp. UYEF4; assembly: GCF_040546025.1. NCBI lineage: Bacteria > Bacillati > Actinomycetota > Actinomycetes > Micrococcales > Microbacteriaceae > Marisediminicola > Marisediminicola sp. UYEF4. The sequence goes on from NZ_JBEPNA010000019.1 coordinate 44,643, forward strand.
CTGGGCGACCACAGCGAGGGCTGCCGCGACGTCGGCCTCGGGCACGTCATGGTGTTGTACATAGTGCGCGATGATGTCGCGGAACCCGCTGATGCGCTCGGCCTGGCCGAGGGCCTCGGTGATCGCGTCATCGAAGCGGGCGAGGCGCGTGACGTTGACGTCGTCGACGCTCGGCAGCTGCATCTGGGTGAGCGGCTGGCGGGTCGCCTTCTCGATGGCGCCGAGCAGGCGGCGCTCGCGCGGCGTGACGAAGCTGATCGCGGCGCCGCTGCGGCCCGCGCGCCCCGTGCGCCCGATGCGGTGCACGTAGGACTCGGTGTCGATCGGGATGTCGTAGTTGACGACGTGGCTGATCCGCTCGACGTCGAGGCCGCGGGCCGCGACATCCGTGGCGACGAGGATGTCGAGCTTGCCTGACTTGAGCTGGTTGACGGTGCGCTCGCGCTGGGCCTGGGCGACGTCGCCGCTGATCGCCATGGCCGAGTAGCCGCGCGCACGCAGCTTCTCGGCGAGAGTCTCGGTCTCGTTCTTGGTGCGCACGAAGACGATCATTCCCTCGAAGTTCTCGACCTCGAGGATGCGGGTGAGGGCGTCGACCTTCTGCGGATACGACACCATCAGGTAGCGCTGGGTGGTGTTCGCGGAGGTCGTCGTCTTGTTCTTGACCGTGATCTCTTCCGGGTCGTTCAGGTACTTCTGAGAGATGCGTCTGATCTGCGGCGGCATGGTGGCCGAGAACAGCGCGACCTGCTTGTCGCTGGGGGTGTCGGCGAGGATCGTCTCGACGTCCTCGGCGAAGCCCATCTTGAGCATCTCGTCGGCCTCGTCGAGCACGAGGTACTTGAGCTCGGAGAGGTCGAGGGTGCCCTTGGCGAGGTGGTCCATGATGCGGCCAGGGGTGCCGACGACGACATGCACGCCACGCCGCAGGGCGGAGAGCTGCACACCATAGGCCTGGCCGCCATAGACGGGAAGTACGTGCACGCCGCGCATGTGGGAGGCGTACTTCTCGAATGCCTCGCAGACCTGCAGGGCGAGCTCGCGGGTCGGGGCGAGAACGAGCGCCTGCGGGCTCTTCTGCGACACGTCGAGGCGCGACAGGATCGGCAGCGCGAACGCGGCCGTCTTTCCGGTGCCGGTCTGGGCGAGGCCCACAACGTCGCGGCCGGCGAGGAGCGGGGGGATGGTCGCGGCCTGGATGGCCGACGGGGTCTCGTAGCCGACGTCCTTGAGCGCCTTGAGCATGGCGTCGCTCAGCCCGAGGTCGGAGAAGGTCTTAGCGTCGCTGGCAGTGTCTGCCTCGCTCGGCGCGGTCGTGTCAGGATGCGTCACTGTACAACGGTAGTCGATAGCGCGCCCGTGCTCGCGCGAAGGTTCCTCGGGTTCCCCAGTTCGGGGCAGCGCGGCGCTTCGCGAGCGACCCTTCTGTGCGCGCGAGAACTGGGACACAATGAGCCGAATGGGCGATAACGAGACCGGGGGCGCGATGGCGCGGCGCTCGGTGCGCCGCCGCTGGGGACCGGGGCACTGGCTGCCCCGACGCTGGGTGCCAGGCTTCGCAACCGCACGCGGGTACCACCGCGCGTGGCTGCTGCCCGACCTCCGTGCCGGCGTGGTGCTCACCGCCCTGCTGATTCCCGCCGGGATCGGATACGCCGAGGTCGCGGGGCTGCCGCCGGAGACCGGCCTCTACGCGACGATCCTCCCTCTTCTGGCGTACGCGATTTTCGGTCCGTCGCGCATTCTCGTGCTCGGGCCCGACTCCGCGCTTGCCCCGATCATCGCCGCCGCGATCCTCCCGCTTGCGCTCGGTGATGATGAGCGCGCGGTGGCTCTTGCCGGCCTGCTCGCCCTCATGGTCGGCGTGATCCTGCTGGTAGGGGGACTGCTGCGGTTGGGCTTCGTAACCGACCTCATCTCCAAGCCGATCCGGGTCGGCTACCTGAACGCGATCGCCCTCCTCGTTCTCGTCTCGCAGATACCGGCGCTGCTCGGCTTCTCGATCGACCGGGAGTCCCCGCTCAGAGACGTCTCCGCGATCATCGGCGGCATCGTCGAGGGTCGCGTCGATGCCCTGGCGCTGGCCTTCGGCCTCGGATCGCTCGCCGTGATCGTGCTGTTCGGCCGGTTCCTGTCGCGCGTGCCCGGCGTGTTCGTGGCGGTGGTGCTCGCGACCGCGCTCACCGCGATCCTCGGACTGTCGGAGCGGCTGCCCGTGGTCGGGGCGCTCCCGCAGGGCGTGCCGGCGCCGGCCCTCGGCGGGGTGGGGTGGGCGGATGTCGCGGACCTCGCGCTGCCGGCGCTCGGCATCGCCCTCATCGCCTTCACCGATACCGCCGTGCTGTCGCGCACCTTCGCGGCGCGGCGCGGCGAATCGGTCAGCGGCAGCCAGGAGATGGCCGCCATCGGGGTGTCGAATCTCGCGAGCGGACTGTTCGGCGGATTCCCGATCTCGGCATCCTCGTCGCGGACCCCGGTCGCTGAGAAGGCGGGCGCGCGCTCGCAGCTCACCGGTCTGGTCGGCGCGGCACTCATCGTGGCGTTCATGCTGACCGCCCCCGGGCTCACGGTCTACCTCCCCTCGGCGGTGCTTGCCGCGGTGGTGATCGTCGCCGCCGCGAGTCTCGTCGAGGTGAAGGGCTTCGTCGCCATCGCCCGGGTGAACCGGGTCGACGCGCTCCTGTCGTTCGCCGCGCTGGTCGGGGTGCTCGTGGTCGGGGTGATCCAGGGTATTGCGGTGGCGATCGGGCTCTCCTTCCTGGCGTTCGTCAACCAGGCGCGGCGGCCGTACCGGGCAGAACTCGGCCGCCGGCACGGCGTGCGCGGCTACCACGACCTCTCGCGGCATCCCGACGGTGAGCGCCTGCCCGGAATCGTGATCGTGCGCTTTGACGCGCCGCTCTTCTTCGCGAACGGCGGGTTGTTCGACGACTACGTGCGTGAGACGGTCGCTGCGGCCGGCACCGGGGTGCGCACCGTGATCCTCGCGGCCGAACCCATCACCGACATCGACACGACGGCGATCGACGAGCTGGTCGAACTCGACGACTTCCTCGCCTCCCGCGGGATCACCTTGATCTTCGCCGAGATGAAGGGCCCGGTGAAGGATCTTCTTCGTGCCTACGGCCTGAGCGGACGCTTTCCGCCGGAGCGGTTCGCGCAGACCGTCGGCGCGGCCGTCGACGACGCGACGGGCACCCTGCGCGGCGACCTCGAGGGCACCCGCTGGGATGAGGAACCCTAAATCGGCAGGGAAAGACCCCGTCGTCAAAGCCCTAGCCGAGTGCGCGATGGCACGCTAGACCTTTAGTCATGACGACGTCTCCTCTGGTCCTCGGTCCGATCCTGCGTCACGTCGACGAGGTCTCGGCGAGCATCTGGGTCGAGACGAGGGAGTCTGCGACGGTGACCGTCCTCACCCCGCACCGCTCCGCGTCGGCACGCACGTTCGCCGTACACGGGCACCACTACGCCCTCGTGCACGTCGAGGGCCTTGCGGCCGGCTCGGTCACGCCGTACTCGGTCGAGGTCGACGGCACGCGGGCGTGGCCGGATGTCGATTCGTCGCTTCCGGCATCCGTCATCTCGACCCTGGAGCGGGGGAGACCGCTGCGGATGTCGTTCGGATCGTGCCGCACGAGCGTGCCGCACGACAAGGCGGGCAATCGAAGCCACGGGGTGGATGCGCTGCGCGCCTTCGCGCTGCAGCTGGCCGCGCGAGACCGGGTGATCGAGTGGCCCGACCTGATGCTGTTCTTGGGCGACCAGGTCTATGCCGACTCGACGAGCGCGGCGATGCAGGAGTTCATTGCTGCCCGGCGCGACATCCACGAGCCGCCAGGGAAGGAGCTCGCCGACTATGAGGAGTACGCGCACCTGTACCGACTGGCCTGGTCGGACGAGGCCAACCGCTGGCTGCTGTCGACGGTGTCGAGCGCGATGATCTTCGACGATCACGACGTGCGCGACGACTGGAATGCATCCCTCAGTTGGAAACGCACGATGGAGGCGAAGCCCTGGTGGCACGGGCGCATCGTTGCCGGCCTGGCGTCGTATTGGGTGCACCAGCACATCGGCAACCTCTCCGCGGCCGAGCGCGCCGAGGACGAGATCTGGCGGCGGATCGCCGAGCACGGCCGCGCGTCCGAGCTCGAGTCCGAGCTCGAGTCCGAGCTCGATCTGAGCGAGGTGCTCGACGAGTTCGCCGCCCGCTGCGACCGGGAGTCGGGGAGCTACCGGTGGAGCTTCTGCCGTGACTTCGCCGATTCGCGGCTGATCGTGATCGACTCCCGTGCCGCCCGCGAGCTCGACCCGGCGAGCCGAGCGCTCCTTGACGAGGAGGAGACCGGGTGGCTCGATGAGCGGATGCGGGGAGGGTTCCGGCACCTCCTCGTCGGCACCTCCTTGCCCTTCCTGCTGCCGCCGGGGCTGCACCACATCGAGTCGTGGGACGAGGCGATCTCGGAGGGCGCCTGGGGCAGGCTCGCGGCCGCCGTCGGCGAACGGCTGCGTCAGGCCTTCGACCTCGAACACTGGGGTGCGTTCCAGAGGAGCTTCCGGCGGCTGGCCGAGATGGCGACCGAGGTGGCCGACGGCACGCGCGGCGAGCCACCCGAGACCGTCACCTTCCTCTCCGGCGACGTGCACTTCTCCTACATCTCCGAGGTCGAGAGGTCGTCGGGCAGTCGCATCGTGCAGGCGGTGTGCTCGCCGATCCGCAACCCCATGCACGTGGTGCTGCGCACCTTCAACGCGGTGCTCGCCTACGGGATCGCCACGAAGCTCGCCGCGCGCCTCGCCCGCACGGCGGGGGTCGCCGATCCGCCCCTCCACTGGTCGGGCATCGCGGGGCCCTGGTTCGACAACTGCCTCGCGAGCCTGGTCGAGACCCCCGACGGGCTGCGGGTGCGCTGGGTCTCCGGCATCGTCGAGCGCGGCGACATGCTCCGGCCCGAGGCGAAAGAGGTCGCGGCGATCACGGTGAAACGCCGCGGATCCTCCTCCGTCAGCGCTGATTCGCAGCGCTGACGACTCAGCGGTCGTGCACGAGATCGCGTTCGTTGTGGATCGCGGGCGCGGACAGCGCCTGGTACACGTGGTGGGCATAGACCTCGAAACTGAGCATCGCCTCGACGTGCTTTCGCGCGAAGTCCAGCGAGAGGTGCTTCATGGCCTCCAGTAGCTTGACGTGCTCGAGCCTGCTGGTGAATTCGTCGCGCAGCACATCGCTGAGAAACGCCACGAGCGCCTCGGACGAACCACTCTGGACGGAGTGCTCGGCAAGCGGAATCACGCGGCCGACCGAGAGCCCCGCCGGCTTGATGCCGGTATAGGGCGCTCCTTCGCCCGCACGATGCACGCGAACGACTGTCTCGAAGAAGAGCTGGTCCGCGACCGCCCTCGTCTCCGCGCTCTCGCGGCGCACCGGCAGCACCATGTCGAACATCCTGCGCACCTCCGATTCGCCCTCCGCGTGAACGTAGGGAAGAACCAGCTCCACGTCCTCGGCCTTCAGAGCCTGCCGAGCGGCGGTGACTACCGGGCCGTCGAGCGAATCGCAGTGCGGGGGCATGGCTTCTCCAGTCGTCGTGATCTCCCACGTTGGGGCATCGCACGCTCCCGCGTCAGGGGCCAAGGTCCCTCGGTGTGCCCGCCGCGCCAGACGCTCCCCACCAAATGCCGCGCCCGCCTCCCCGACAAATCCCCACAATCTCGATAGCGTCAACTGAGCACAACGATGCGAGGAGCTGGCAATGAAGGTAGCCGTCAAACGGGAGCAAGATCCCGGCGAGCTGCGCGTCGCGGCGACGCCGGATTCCGTGCGCCACCTCGCAGACCAGGGGCTCGAGGTCGTCATCGAGGCGGGCGCGGGCGAGGCCGCCGGATACACGGATGCCGCCTACGCAGCATCCGGCGCCGAGGTCGTGACGAGCATCGACCCGCAGACGATCGACGTGCTCGCCCACGTGCGGCCGCTGACCGCCGAGTTCATCGGGCTCCTGCGCGCGGGCACGATCACGATCGGGTTCGGCTCGCCGTCCAGTCAGCTCCCGGCGGTCGCGGCATTCCGTGATGCGCGCGTGACCGCCTTTGCCATGGAGCTCGTGCCGCGCATCTCCCGCGCCCAGTCGATGGACGCCCTCACCTCGCAAGCGCTCGTGTCCGGCTATCGCTGCGCGCTCGAGGCGGCCATGCGCCTGCCCCGCTTCTTCCCGCTCTACATGACCGCGGCCGGCACCATCCCCCCGGCGAAGGTGCTCGTGCTGGGTGCCGGCGTCGCCGGGCTGCAGGCCATCGCCACGGCCAAGCGCCTCGGGGCCCGGGTGTCCGCGTACGACGTGCGCGTCGCATCCGCCGATGAGGTGCGCTCTATGGGCGGCACCTTCGTCGACCTCGGCCTCGACGCGATCGACGGGGCGGGGGGCTACGCACCTGAACTGGCCGAGGATCGCGCGCGTCTCCAGCAGGAGAGACTGGCCCCGTTCGTTGCGGGTGCCGACGTCGTGATCACGACCGCGGCCATCCCCGGCCGGCCCGCGCCGCGCCTGGTGAGCGCCGACATGCTGCAGGGGATGCGGAGCGGATCGGTCATCGTCGACCTCGCCGCCGAGTCGGGCGGCAATGTGGAGGGCAGCATCCCCGGAGAGGAGGTACGGGTGGCGGTCGCGGACGGCCACATCGTGCTGCTCGGCATGAAGGACGTCCCGTCCAAAATGGCCAACGATGCCTCAAGGCTCCTGGCGAGGAACATCTCCAACCTCATCGCGCTCATGACAGTCGACGGCGCGGTCGTTCCCGACTTCGACGACGAGGTCGTCCGCGGAACCTGCCTCACCCACGAGGGAGCCATCGTGCACCAACCCACCCGCGACGCCCTGGAGGGAACCAACTGATGGATGCCGTCACCCTGCTGACGATCTTCGTGCTGTCCGTCTTCGTCGGCTTCGAGGTCGTCTCGAAGGTGTCCAGCACCCTGCACACCCCGTTGATGTCGGGGGCCAACGCGATCCACGGCATCATCCTCGTCGGCGCGATCATCGTTGCGGGGCAGGCCGAGAATGTCGGCATCCTGATCGCGGCGCTCGCCGCTGTGCTGATGTCGACGGTCAACCTCGTCGGTGGCTTCGTGGTGACCGACCGGATGCTGGAGATGTTCGGCGGGCGCCGGCCGGTGGCCCAGGCCTCCGCAGCGCCGCCCTCCGCAGCGCCGCCCTCCGCATCCGCGAAGGAAGGCGACCGATGAGCCTGCTCAGCCCGGAATGGACGGCGGTGCTCTACCTCGCCGCCGCCGCCTGCTTCATCCTCGCGCTCAAGGGCCTCGGCAACCCGCGGACGGCCCGTCGCGGCAACCTCATCGGTGCCACCGGCGCGGCCATCGCCGTGCTGACGGTGTTCCTCTCGACCGATCTCGACAACGTGCCGCTCGTCGTCGCCGTGATCATCGTCGGGGCGCTCATCGCGACCCCCGTGTCGCGCCGGGTGCAGATGACCGCGATGCCGCAGCTGGTCGCACTCTTCAACGGTGTCGGCGGTGGCGCGGCCGCGATCGTCGCCCTTCTCGAGCTCGCCCACGTCGAGACGCAGTTCGCCGCGGGCGCGATCGCGTTCACGGTGCTCGTCGGCGCCGTGTCGTTCTCGGGGTCGTGCATCACCTTCGCCAAGCTGCAGGGCATCCTGCCGGGCCGCCCGCTCATCTTCCCCGGCCAGGCCTGGGTCATGGGGCTGGTCCTCATCGCCGCGGTGGGGTTGGCCGTTGCGGTCGTCATCGACCGGTGGATGCCGGGCGCATCGCTGCTGCTCGTGCTCGGCCTGATCGCCGGGGTGCTGCTCGTCAACCCGGTCGGCGGGGCTGACGTTCCCATCGTGATCTCGCTGCTGAATGCGTTCACGGGGCTCACCGTCGCCGCGTCGGGCCTCGTGCTGGGCAACGTTCTGCTGCTCGTGGCGGGCACCCTCGTGGGTGCGAGCGGAACGATCCTGACCCGCGCAATGGCATCCGCGATGGGCCGCAACGTGAGCGGAATCATCTTCGGGGCGTTCAAGGGCGGGTCGACGGCCGGATCGACGGTCGTGTCGGAGCGTCCGGTGCGGTCGTCCTCCGCCGAGGACGTGGCGATCCTGCTGGCGTATGCGCAGCGCGTGATCGTTGTGCCCGGCTACGGGCTCGCCGTCGCCCAGGCGCAGCACACCATGGCCGAGCTGGCCTCGACACTCGAGGGTAAGGGGATCGAGGTCGTCTACGGCATCCACCCCGTCGCCGGGCGCATGCCCGGGCACATGAACGTGTTGCTCGCCGAGGCCAATGTGCCCTACGAGCAGCTCAAGGAGATGGACGAGGTGAACCCGCAGTTCAAGACGGCCGATGTCGTGCTCGTCGTCGGCGCCAATGATGTCGTCAACCCGGCGGCGAAGACGAGCCCGGGCTCGCCCATCTATGGCATGCCCATCCTCGATGTCGAGGCCGCGCGCCAGGTGGTCTTTCTCAAGCGGTCGATGCGGCCCGGGTTCGCGGGGATCGAGAACGAGTTGCTCTACGCACCCCAGACGACGCTGCTCTTCGGCGACGCGAAGGCCTCGCTCACCAAGGTGTTGAGTGCGGTGAAGAGCCTGTAGCTCGCGCGTTGGGCCCGTGGGCGAGCCTGTTCACGTGGTCGGAGATTTCGCCGACGAACCCCTGAGTCGGAGTTTGTGCCGGATTTGTGCCGTCCGCCTGGCATCGCGGTGCCGGCTCTGTGGCGTCGCGGCCGGAGGGGCGCGGGAACGGGGTCCGCGGCTCGGCGTGGGCTGGGCCGATTTGCGCCGTTCCCGAGTCAATTCAAATGTCGGTGGGTGGGTATTCACTATGGGTATGAGGAGCTATCGGTGGTCGGCGGAGCAGGAGGCGGAGCTTGCCGAGTCGATGCTGCAGTTCAATATCGAGGCGGATAGGGAGATGGCCGCGAAGGGCTACCGGCCGGGGGGCGGCCTGCCGTTTCAGGGGATGCCGGCGGAGATGTTCCCGCACGACCCTGATCTGGATGATCCGCTCTGGGTCGACGAGCACGACTACCCCGACCACCCGGGGCAGCTTGACGAGCCCGGCCAGCCGGATCAGTATGACCAGTCCGATCGCCGCGACAGTTCCGGCCGGTCCGGCGATGGGCTTGAGGCGAGTCGTGGGTACCCGTACGGTGTCGCGGCAGGCGCGGCTGGTCCGATCGAAGCAATGGAGCGGGTCCTTGACGAGTTGGAGCGGGTGGAACAGGGTGTCGCGAGCCTTCTGGGTGATCGGGCGATCCTGTTCGAGCAGGCCTTACTGCTGGGCGAGTCCGGCACGGAGCGAACCCGGGCTGGGTCTCGGCAGTTAGCGTGGCGGAGTTTGCGGGCGGAGTTGGGGGCGGCATTGCGGATCCCGGAGCGCACCATCGAGGGCCTCCTGGGTGTCAGTCGCGCCCTAGGTGCGTGGGTCAGAACTTTCTGGTTAACGCGCCGAGGTGAATCCGGTGGGCAGTGCGCGGCGCTGGGAGAATCGGTTCATGTTGGTGACT
>NZ_JBEPNA010000020.1:0-46824 GCF_040546025.1 Marisediminicola sp. UYEF4
CGCCTCCGCGAACGCTGCAGTCTCCGCGAACGCTGCGGCGGCTTCGGTCTCGGCGAGCATCGTGCCGACCTGGACCAGTTTCGCGGCCTCGGCCCTGGTGCTGCCGGAGATCGACTGGATCAACGCCTCCGCACTGACGAACCCGGCACTGATCGCCATTCCCGCATGGCCCAGGGCCCGGTCGGAATGCTTCGCGATCGCCGCCGCGATCCACGCCGCGTAGGTATTCGCGGCCCGGCGCAACGAGGTGACCGAGCGTTGGGCGGCGAACAGCGACGCGTTGTCCAGCGCGGTGAACTCCCCGGCGGACGCCCCGAGCGCGGCGACCGTGTCGGCGGTCTCGCGGAGCGTGTTCGGGAGCTGTTCCATGCCACAATTCTCCCACTTCGAACACACTTTCGAAATGGGAAATGGCTGATGGGGATAAGTATTTGTCCACAGTAGGTGGGGAGGAGAGGTGCCTGTGGAGGAGCAGACGCCGCCGAGAACCGAGCCGCTCCGGTAGAAACCAGCCCGGCCGACCTCTACACAGCCGGCGGAAGCAGATCCGGGCGCACCCGGCGGGTGCGCTCGAGCTGCTGCTCCCGGCGCCATGCCGCGATCGCGCCGTGGTTGCCACTCAGCAGCACCGGGGGCACCTCCAGGCCACGCCAGGCGGCTGGCTTGGTGTAGCTCGGATACTCAAGCAGCCCATCGGAGTGGCTCTCTTCGACGAGGCTCGCGGGGTTGCCGACGACACCGGGGATGAGGCGGCCGATCGCCTCGATCATCGCCATCGTCGCGATCTCGCCGCCGTTGAGCACGTAGTCGCCCATGCTCACCAAACGCACCCGCGCACGGGTGGACGCGTAGTCGACGACGCGCTGGTCGATGCCCTCGTAACGCCCGCATCCGAAGATCAGCTGGCGTTCGGCCGCGAGCTCCTGCGCCGTCGCCTGCGTGAAGAGCTCGCCCGCCGGCGACGGGAAGATGATGACGGGTTCGGCGACGCCGCGCGCCTCGCTGGCATAGAGGATGTTGTCGAGCGCGTCACCCCACGGCTCCGGCCGCATGACCATGCCCGCTCCCCCGCCGTACGGGGTGTCGTCGACTGTGCGGTGGCGGTCGTAGGCGTAGTCGCGCAGATCGTGCACGCCCAGCCCGATACGTCCGGCCTGCCTGGCCTTGCCGAGCAAGGAGACGTCGAGCACCGAGAAGAACTCCGGGAAGATCGTCACGATGTCGATGCGCATTGCTTCCACCTAGAGGGTCGCCTCGGGGGTCTGATCATCCTCGGTCGTCGAGACGTCGTCGGGGAGCTCCACGTCGGGCAGTTCCTCCTCGGGCAGTTCCTCGAAGAGGCCCGGCGGCGGGGTCACCGTCACGACTCCAGCCTTGACATCGACAGCGGGAACGAACGCCTTCACGAACGGGACGAGCACCTCAGCGCCCGACTCGGTCATGACGAGAAGCAGGTCCTGGGCAGGGAAGTGGTCGACGCGGCTCACGACGCCGACCTTGACGCCATCGCGCATGACCGCGAGGCCCACGAGCTGGTGGTCGTACCAGGCATCGTCCTCGGCCGGAGATTCGGCGACGTCCTGGTTGACCCAGAGGATTGCCTTGATGAGCGCCTCGGCCGCTGAGCGGTCGGGCACGTCCTTGAAGAATGCGACAGCGTGGCTGTTGTACCACTTGAGCTCGATGAGCTCGAGGGTCTTCCCGTGCCAGGGCGACGAGGTGGGTACCTGCAACTGGAACACGGATCCCGGAGCGAACCTTCGCTCCGGGTCATCCGTGTACAGCTCGACCTTGATCGCACCTTTGAGCCCGTGCGCCTTTGTGAGGCGCCCGACCCGCAGCTGCGTCTGGCCTGTGGGGGTCTGACTAGAAATCGGTATCCACCACATCGACGCGTACTCGCTTGCCATCGGCGATCGCCGAGACGAGAGTGCGGAGCGCCTTCGCGGTGCGGCCGGCGCGCCCGATCACACGACCGAGGTCCTCGGGGTGCACTCGCACCTCGAGGACGTCGCCGCGCGGGGAGTTTTTCTCTACGACCTGCACGTCGTCAGGGTGATCGACGATCCCCTTGACGAGGTGCTCGAGCGCTCCGGCCAGCATTGGCTACGCCTTGTCGGCGTCGGCCGACGCTGCAGCGTCAGCCTCGGGTGCGGCGGTCTCGTCGGAAGCCTCGGCGGCTTCGGCGACGGGCGCTTCTTCGACCTTCGGGGCGGGAGCTTCGGCCTTGGGCTTGAGCACCGCCTTCTTCTTCTCGTCGACCTGGAAGACGGCCTTCGGCTCCGCGACCTTGACGGTGCTCACGGCGTCCTTGTCGCCCTTGAAGCGGCCCCAGTCACCCGTGAGCTTCAGCAGCGCGGCGACCTGCTCGGTCGGCTGAGCGCCAACGCCGAGCCAGTACTGCACGCGGTCGGACTTGACCTCGATGACCGAGGGCTCCTGCGTGGGGTGGTAGATGCCGATCTCTTCGATGGCACGGCCGTCGCGCTTGGTGCGCGAATCGGCGACGACGATACGGTAGTAAGGAGCGCGGATCTTGCCCATGCGCTTCAAACGAATCTTTACAGCCACAATTCTCCTGAGGTTTCTTGAGTGGTTGAACTGATGGCGTGAGCGTGGGGGCACACTCGACACGAGCTCTGAGGGAATCCTTCGCCGCCTGATTAGAGGGTCGGGCATGCGAGGACTCGACTGACCATTCTGTCAGAGAATCGGCGCGCACGGGAACACGCCGATCAATATGCCGTCAGAGCACGCGCGAGCGGCGCCGCGACAGGGCGACTCCGGTGAGACACACCGCTCCCCCGACGATCGCGGGCACCGTCGGCACCTCTGCGAACACGAAGAACCCGAGCACGATGACGAGCGGCGGAACCACGTAGGTCGAGATGCCGAGCTGGCCCGCCGGCATGCGGGAGAGCGCATAAGCCCAGGTACTGAAGGCGAGCGCGGTGGGCACGGCCCCGAGATAGATCGCGCCGGCGATGGCGGATGCTGGAGCATCGCGCACGTCGGCCGCCATCTGCCCAACGAACGGCAGGCACGCGACCGCGCCAATCGTGCAGCCCAGCCAGGTGACCTGTGCCGCCGGGAGCCGCCGGAGGGCGGGCTTCTGCAACAGCACCCCGATCGAATAGGTGACCGCCGCCGCGAGGCACCAGAGCACCCCCGACCCGTCGCCCAGGCGGCCTCCGCCCGAGCCGAACCCGATCATGAGAACGCCGGCGAACGCGACGCCAGCGCCGATCGCGAGCCACTTGCCGATGCCCTCGCCGAGGAACACCCCCGCGCCGAGCGCAATGAGCACCGGGCCGATGTTGACGATCATCGCGGTCGTCCCCGCGTCGAGGGTCTGCTCGGCGATGTTGAGCGCGACGTTATAGACCCCGAACCAGGCGACGCCGAACCCGGTGATCAACAGCCACTCCCGGCGGGTCGGCGCGACCCAGCGGCGGCCGATGAGCAGGAGACCGAGCAGCAGCGACCCCACAAGGAGCCGCGCGAGCGCAAGTCCCCCGCCCGAGAAGTGCGGGCCGACGCCGCGAATGACGATGAAGGCGCTCGCCCAGGCGAGGATCGTGACGAGGATGGCGAGGAGCACGAGCGGGGGGATGCCGCCGACGGGTCGAACAGGCTGCACGGGCGCTCGGAGGGTCACGGGGCAACGCTATCCGCATCCGCGTCCGGCCCCGCGCAGAAATCGGACACATCGTCCTCGCGCCGGTGCAAGATAGGGAGAGGCGCGCCCGGTAGCGGCGCACCCCTGACGGAGGTGGAACCGTGCAGATCGACTTCGCGAAGTCCGAACGCTCGACGCTCGGCATCGAGTGGGAACTCGCGCTCGTCGACCACGCTAGTGGCGAACTCGCGCCGGCCGCGCCCGAGATCCTCGGAGCGGTCGAGCTGCCCGACGGCCTCGAGAACCCGCACATCACCGCTGAGCTGCTCACCAACACGGTCGAGGTCGTGACGGGGGTTCACCGCACGGTCGCCGATGGGGTCGCGGACTTGTCGCGCACGATCGATGCCGTGCGGGAGGTTGCCGACCCGATGGGAGTCGAGCTGATGTGCGCCGGAACGCACCCGTTCAGCCAGTGGTTCATGCAGCAGGTCACCGACAAGGAGCGCTACCAGACCCTCATCGACCGCACCCAGTGGTGGGGGCGGCAGATGATGATCTGGGGGGTCCACGTTCACGTCGGGATCGAGAACCGCGACAAGATCATGCCGATCATGAACGGACTGCTGAAGTGGCTGCCGCACTTCCAGTCCCTGTCGGCCTCAAGCCCGTTCTTCGCCGGCGAGGCCACCGGCTACGCGTCGAGCCGGGCGATGCTGTTCCAGCAGTTGCCGACCGCTGGGCTGCCGCCGCAATTCGGGGCCTGGGCGAACTACGAGGCCATGGTCGACGACATGCTCCACGTCGGGGTCATCGACCACTACAACGAGCTCCGCTGGGACATCCGCCCCTCCGCCCGTTGGGGAACCCTCGAGATGCGGGTTTCCGACGGCCTCGCGACCACACAGGAAGTCGGGGCGATCGCGGCCCTGACCCAGTGCCTCGTCGAGGAGCTGTCGACGGCACTCGACCGCGGCGAGGAGATTGCGACGATGCCGGCGTGGTTCGTGCGCGAGAACAAGTGGCGCGCCGCGCGCTACGGGCTGGATGCGATCGTGATCGAGGATGCCGCCGGCAACGAGCGTCCGGTGAGGGACGACCTGCGCGATCTCGTCGTGCGCCTCGAACCGGTTGCCGCACGATTGGGCTGCCTCGAGGAGCTCGCCGACGTCACCGTTGTCCTCGAGGGCGGCGCGAGTTACCAGCGCCAGCTCCGCGTCGCCGAAGAGGCAGGCGGCAGCCTGAAGGCCGTCGTCGCCTCCCTCGTGAAGGAACTGCGCGACGGCCTCGGCTAGCGCGGGCCGTTCACGGCCCGCGGCGCCGACTGTGCCTGTTCGTGCCGAGCGTGCCCAAACGAATCGGCACTCTCGGCGCGAAGGAGCACACTCGGCGCGTTCCGTCCCGCTAGTGCGCGACGGAGGCCCGGCGGTCGGCCGCGACGAGATCCGCGCACCGCTCGCCGATCATCATCGTCGTGATGTTGGGGTTCACGGTCGTGAGCTCCGGCATCACCGAGGCGTCGGCGACACGCAGCCCTGTCACGCCCTTGACCCGCAGCTGCGGGTCGAGCGGAGACATCGCGTCGTCGACGGGACCCATCCGCACTGTCCCCGCGGGGTGGTAGACGGTGTTGTGGGTTGCCGTGATGTACGCGGCGATCTGCTCCTCGGTCTGCACCTCGACGCCGGGGTAGAGCTCCTCCCCCGCCCATTCCGACATCGCGCTCTGCCCGACAATCTGCCGTGCCGTACGGATGCCGGCGATCATCACCCGCATGTCGTGCGGGTCGGTGAAGTACCGCGGGTCGACCTTGGGCTTGTCGCGGTAGTCCCGGCTGCGGAGCGTCACCGTTCCGCGCGAGCGGGCGTGGGTGACGTTCGGGGTCAGGCAGAAGCCGTTCTCGGTCGTCGGGTACCCCTGGCGGGCCGTGTGCATGTCAAACGGCACGCTGCCGTAGTGGAACATGAGGTCAGGGCGGTCGAGGCCCTCCTCTGTGGTGGTGAAGATCCCGATCTCCCACCACTGGGTCGAGGTCGTCGGCATCGGCTTCTTGGCTTCCCACTGGATGACGCCCTCCGGGTGGTCCTGAAGGTTCTCGCCGACTCCGGGGGCGTCCACGCGAACGGGGATGCCGTGCTCCCGCAGCTGGTCCGCCGGCCCGATGCCCGACAGCATCAGCAGCTTGGGCGAGTCGATCGCGCCGGCCGAGAGAATGACCTCGATGCGCGCGGTGATCGTGGTGGTCCTGCCGAAGCCCGAGTCGACGACGTCAACGCCGGTGCACCGGTTGTTCGCGTCGAACCGCAACTCTCGGGCACGCATTTCGGTCAGGAGGGTGAAGTTCGCCCGGTCCGCGATCGGGTGGATGTAGGAGACCGATGATGAGGCGCGCGTGCCGTCGGCCTGCCGGTTGATCTGGAAGAAGTTTGCGCCGTTGACCACGGTGTGCCCCGAGTTGAACCGGGTGCGCGGGATACCCGCCTGCTCGCACGCGTCGAGCAGGGCGACGCCGGATGGGTCGGTCGCGGGGATGTTCATGAGGTGCACCGGTCCATCGTGGCCGTGGTGCTCATCCTGGTCTTCGTTGGTCTCGAGCCGCTGATAAAAGGGGAAGCAGCTTGCCGCGTCCCACCCGTCTGCCCCATGCTTCGTGGCCCAGTCGTTGAGGTCTTCCGCCGGCGCCCAGAACGCGATGCAGGAGTTGTGGCTCGAGCATCCGCCCATCACCCGTGCGCGGGAATGACGCATAAACGAGTTGCCGTTGGCCTGCGGCTCGATCGGGTAGTCCCAGTCGTAGCCGGATTCGAGCAGTTCCATCCAGCGGTCGAGGCGCAGGATGGCATCGAGGCCACGGTCGTCGGGACCCGCCTCGATGAGGGCGACCTGCACTGCAGGGTCTTCGCTGAGCCGCGCGGCGACGGCGGCGCCCGCCGAACCGCCGCCGATCACGACATAGTCGAACTCGGTCTGGGTCACTGCTGAGGAGTCGATGGGGTGCCCTTCGTGGCCAGATCGGTTCCGGAGAACCAGCCCGTGACCTGGGGGTTGATGTTCTGGTAGACGTGCTTGGCCTCCTGGTATTCGGCCAGGCCCGTCGGGCCGAGTTCGCGACCGACTCCGGACTGACCGAAGCCGCCCCACTCGGCCTGCGGCAGGTAGGGGTGGTAGTCGTTGATCCAGATCGTTCCGTGACGGAGGCGATTCGCGACGCGCTGGGCACGACCGGCATCCTGCGTCCAGACGGCGCCCGCGAGACCGTACACCGTGTCGTTCGCGATCGCGACGGCCTCGTCTTCGGTCTCGAAGGTCTCGACCGTGACGACGGGCCCGAACGCCTCGTCGACGACGACCGACATCCCGCGCTGCACCTGATCGAGAACGGTCGGGGTGTAGTAGAAGCCCTTCGCGAGTTCTCCCTCGCCCCAGGTGCCGCCACAGCGGAGGCGCGCCCCCTCTGCGACACCCTTCGCGACGTAGGCGGTCACCTTGTCGCGGTGGGCGGCCGAGATGAGCGGTCCGGTCTCGGCATCCGAGTCGAATGGGCCGCCGAGGCGGATGAGGTTGGCACGCCGCACGAGTTCGTCGACGAATCTATCGGCGATGGCCGCATCGACGACCAGTCGCGCACCGGCCGAGCACACCTGGCCGGAGTGCACGAATGCGCCGTTGAGCGCGTTGTCGACGGCCGCGTCGAAGTCGGCGTCGGCGAATATGACGTTGGGGTTCTTGCCGCCGAGCTCGAGCGCGACCTTCTTGACTGTCGCGGCCGCGGAGGCGGCGATGACCTTTCCGGTCTGGAGCCCGCCGGTGAACGAGACCATGTCCACGTCGGGGTGGCTCGACAGGGGCGCCCCCGCGACGGCGCCCGCGCCGAGCACGAGGTTCGCGACGCCGCGCGGGAGTCCCAGGTCGTGCAGAAGCTGAATCATAAGGATCGCTGTGTGGGGTGTCAGCTCGCTCGGCTTGAGGATGAGCGTGTTGCCGGCGGCCAGCGCGGGGGCGATCTTCCATGCCGCCTGGAGAAGCGGGTAGTTCCACGGCGAGATGAGCCCGCAGACGCCGACCGGTTCGTACTGGATGCGGCTCACGACGTCGCTCGTGCCCGCGTCGACGATCCGACCGGCATCCTGCCCCGCAAGCTTGCCGAAATAGGCGAAGCAGGCGGTTATGTCGTCGATGTCGATTTCGCTCTCGATGAGGCGCTTCCCGGTGTCGAGCGTTTCGGCGCGCGCGAATTGGTCCTTCCGTTCGCGCAGCCCCGCCGCGACGCGCAGCAGGAAGTCGCCGCGCTCGGGGGCGGGCAGGGCCGACCAGTCGCCGCGGTCGAACGCAGCGCGCGCGGCGGCGATGGCGGCCTCGACGTCGGCCGTTGTCGCTTCGGACACGAGTCCGACGAGCTCGCCGTCTGCCGGGCAGTGGATCTCACGGGTGCCGCCATCGGCTGAGGCGACCCATTCTCCGTCGATGAAAAGGGTGGATGTAGTGCTCATTGGTGCCTCCGGTGCTGCGTCAATTGTGGATGTGGTGCCACTCAGCCGGCCGTCACTGCCGTGTTTCCCGGTTCCTCGCGGTTGAGGTGCAGGAATTCGAGGTGCGTCTCGTAATGGTCGAGCACATCGGCGATGACCTGTTCTTTGGTGTAGCCGAGGAGGTCGTAGCCGCGGCTGCCCTCGAGGGAGAAGACCTCCATGCGGTAGTACCTGTCTTCGGCCGAAGCGGCCCGCACTGCGAAGGATGGGGTGTCATATCGCACGGGGCGAATCTCGTACTGGAAGCCGCGTTCCTCCCCCATCGACACAAGAAGCTCGATGTGCGGAATCTTGTACTCGTTGACTATTCCCTCGGTGAGGGTGACGTCGGCCCCCTGGGCGACGAGCTCCTCGTGGACCTCTCGCAGGGCCGGGCTGGCGATGTTCGCGACGAAGCGCTCGGCCTGGCGAGCTGTGGGGTAGCTCATCGCCTTCGCTAGTCGCTGGCGCCAGTTTCGTCCGCGGCCGGAGTCCCCCGCGCGACCCGACAGGAGTCCTGGCAGGCTCGACTGGTAGCTCTCGGTGAGGGATTTTTCGACCTTGAGCGCGCGGTAGAGGCCGAGCATGATGAAGATGATGACCACCGAGAACGGCAGCCCCATGATGATCGTCGCGTTCTGCAGTGTCGGAATTCCACCGACGGCGAGCATCGCGAGGGTGAGCGCACCGGTGGTGATCGCCCAGAACAGGCGCAGCCACTTGGGCCCGTCGGTCTCTGTGCCTTTGAGCCTGGAGGTGAAGTTCGACATGACGAGCGCGCCGGAGTCGGCCGACGTCACATAGAACAGCAGCCCGGTGAACGTCGCGATCGCGGCGGTGATCGGGGTTCCGGGGTATTCGGCGAGCAGCGAGTAGAAGGCCCGCTCCGGGGTGTTCATCGCCACCTCGCCGAATTCGGAGTTGCCGCCCATGACGATCTCCAGGGCGCTGTTCCCGAAGATCGAGATCCAGACGAGGATGAAAACGAAGGGAACGACGAGCGTGCCGAGCACGAACTCCCGGATAGTGCGTCCGCGGGAGATCCGGGCGAGGAACAGCCCGACGAACGGCGCCCAGGCGATCCACCAAGCCCAGAAGAACAGCGTCCAGCCGCTCAGCCACGCGTCGGGGCGATCGTAGGCGAAGGTCTCGAGCGTCAGCGCCGGGAATCGACTCAGCATGTCTCCCGTGTTGAGCACGATCGCGTCGAGCAGGAAGCTGGTCGCCCCGGCCACGAGCACGAAGAGCATGAGGCCGATGGCGAGAAGCACGTTGAGCTCGGCGAGCCTACGGATGCCCTTTTCGACACCAGACACGACGGAGATCGCCGCCATCACCACGGCGAGTCCGATGAGTGCGGCTTGGAAGGCAAGGTTCTCGGGCAGTCCGAACATGAAGTTCAGCCCGAAGTTCAGCTGCGCCACTCCGATGCCGAGCGTCGTCGCGATGCCGAAGATCGTGCCCAGCATCGCCGCGATGTCGACGGTGTCGCCGATGGGTCCATGGACTTTCTTCCCGAAGATCGGGTAAAGGGCGGAGCGGATGCTCAAC
Source organism: Marisediminicola sp. UYEF4 (assembly GCF_040546025.1). Taxonomy (NCBI): domain Bacteria; kingdom Bacillati; phylum Actinomycetota; class Actinomycetes; order Micrococcales; family Microbacteriaceae; genus Marisediminicola; species Marisediminicola sp. UYEF4. Next base: position 9,679 of record NZ_JBEPNA010000020.1, read on the forward strand.
GGCATGTTGTGACGGTAGGCGAAGTACGCGAATGCCAGGCCCATCAGCGCGTAGAGGGCCCACCCGGTGATGCCGTAGTGGAAGAGCGTCCAGACGATCGCCTGCCGCGCTGCCTCGACGGTCTCGCCGGGACCGGTCGGCGGCGCCAAATACTGGGTGACCGGTTCGGCGACGGAGAAGAACATGAGGTCGATGCCGATACCGGCGGCGAAGAGCATCGCGGTCCACGTGAACATGCTGAACTGGGGGCGGGAATGGTCGGGGCCGAGCCGCGTGCGACCCACCCGTGAGAGGGCGGCGACGACGACGAAGACGACGACGAGAGTCACGAGGAGGATGTAGTACCAGCCGAGGTTGGTGGACACCCAGCCGACAAGAGTGCCAATGACGTCGGTCGCGCTGTCGGGTGCCACGATCACCCACAGGAGAATGCCGAGGATACCGATAGACGACCCAAAGAAGACCGGTTTGTTCAGCCGGGTCTTCGTGTCTGCTGCCGGTGTTTGAGGTGAATCTGCCAATCCGGGCGTGCCGGTATCGTCGCGTGTTGCACTACTCATTTCGTCCTTTGGGTGGTTGAAGTGAGATGTCGTCCGACATCGCCTCGAGAGGAGCCCCGGGGGCTAGGAGGCGGCGAACTCACTCCTACTCTACCAACAGCCCCCCTTTAGGGGGCAAGTGCACTGTGGGCGAGACGGTCGATCAGGCCGCGGCGGCGGCGTTCTTCTCGTCGCGCCAGGCGAGCCAGTCGTGCACGGCGGCGAGGTCGTAGTTCGGGCCGCTGAGGCCGAGCGTGAAGAGCGTCGTTCCGAGCGCGAGCAGCTCGTCGGCCGTCGAAGTCGTGCGGTTGCGGAGCTCGTTCGACACCTCGATCGCGGCGAAGTCGCGGCCGACCTCGCCGCACCAGCCCTCGAGCACCCCGAGCTTGTGCTCGAGCGTCGGCACGTCGGCGAAGCTGTGCCAGATGTCGGCGTGCGTCGCAACGATCTTGAGCGTCTTCTTCTCGCCGCCGCCGCCGATCAGAACGGGGATGTCGCGGGTCGGGGGCGGATTGAGCTTGCCCCAGCGGTCCTCGATGACCGGGAGATCGCGGGCGAGGGCGTTGAGCCGCGTGCCCGCGGTGCCGAACTCGAAACCGTACTCGTCGTAGTCGCGCTCGAACCAGCCGGATCCTGTGCCGAAGATGAAGCGGCCGGTCCCCCCTTTGGCGCTGATGTGGTCGATCGTGCGGGCCATATCGGCCTGGAGGTTGGCGTTGCGGTAGCTGTTGCAGTTGACGAGCGCGCCCAGCTCGACGCTGCTGGTCTGCTCGGCGAGCGCCGCGAGCATCGTCCACGACTCGAAGTGCAGCCCGTCGGGCTCACCCGACAGGGGGTAGAAGTGATCCCAGTTGAACAGGATGTCGACCCCGGCGTCCTCGAGAGCCGCGGCGGTGTCGCGGATCACCTCGTAGGGCGCGTGCTGGGGTGCGATCTGCACCCCAATGCGGACGGGACGGGCCTGGGCGGGAGCGGGTGCGGTCATCACCTCAGCCTAGATCGACCGGGCACGCCGCGTCGCGCCGACTGGTGCACCGCGCTGCGGCGCGGTCAGGCCAGGCCCAGCCCCCGATACTTCTCGAGGCGGGCGTCGAGTCGCGCCTGCGGATTCTGGGGCACCAACTGCTGCAGGTAGTACTCGAGCGTGCCGCTGGCGCGCCGGCAGAACGCGGCTGCCTCGGCCTGGGCATCCGGATGCTCCGGCACAATCCAGTCGATGATGCCGTTCGCGAGCAGGGCGGCCGAGCCGACCCCCTGCGCCTCGGCCATCTCCGCGGCGTGCGCGGTGTCCCGGTGCACGATCGCGCTCGCGCCCTCCGGCGGCAGCGGCGAGAGCCAGCCGTGCTCGGCCGCGAGGGTCCGGTCGGCGGGAAGGAGCGCGAGAGCGCCTCCCCCGGTCCCCTCGCCCATGATGAGCGAGACGGTGGGCGTCGGCAACATCACCAGCTCGGCCAGGCACCGGGCAATTTCCCCGGCCAGTCCACCCTCTTCCGCCTCCTTCGACAGCGCGGCTCCTGGCGTATCGATCACGGTGACGAGCGGCAGACCGAGCTCCTGCGACAGTCGCATCCCGCGTCGTGCCTCGCGCAGCGCTGCCGGGCCGAGCGGAGCCTGGGCGCGTTGTGCTCGACGATCCTGACCCATCACGACGCAGGAGGCGCTGCCGAACTGGGCGAGCGCGAGCACCAGACCGGGGTCCTTCTCGCCCTGCCCTGTTCCGTTGAGCGGCAGGACGTTGCGCGCGCCGTGGTGGAGCAGGGCCCGGATTCCGGGCCGGTCACGCCGCCGCGATATAGTGATCGACTCCCATGTCGGAGTAACCTCGCCCGACCACTTCTCCGGCAGCGGCAGCGCAGTCGCGGGCCTCGGCGTCTCGAGAACCGCGAGCACCCGCTCGACGATCTCCGGCAGGTGCTCGGCGGTCACGACCCCGTCGATCAGCCCGTTCCGGAAGAGGTTCTCGGCGGTCTGCACCCCCGCGGGAAACTGCTCTCCGTAGACGGCCTCGTAGACACGCGGGCCGAGAAACCCGACGAGCGCGCCGGGCTCTGCCACCGTGACGTGCCCGAGCGATCCCCAAGAGGCCATCACTCCCCCGGTCGTGGGATGGCGCAGGTAGACGAGATACGGCAGCCGCGCGGCCTTGTGCTTGGAGATCGCCGCGGAGATTTTGACCATCGACAGGAAGGCGAGGGTCCCCTCCTGCATGCGGGTGCCCCCAGAGGCCGGCCCCGCGAGCAGGGGCAGCCCCTCGAGGGTCGCCCGCTCGATCGCCTCGACGAGGCGCTGCGCCGCGGCGATGCCGATCGATCCTGCGAGGAAACGGAACTCGCACGCGATGATCGCGACACGACGCCCGCGGATGCTCCCCTCGCCCGTGACGACGGCCTCGTCGGTTCCCGCCTTCACCCGCGCGGCGGCGAGCGCGGCGGCATATGCCGCATCCGGGCGCACGTCGACTGGCGTTGAGTCCCACGAGACGAACGTGCCGGGGTCGGTGAGCAGTTCGATGAGTTCGGAGGCACTCGGCCTGTGGCGGTCCGTGGTCATTGGTGCCCTTCGTCGAGCCAGGAGCGGATGCTGGCGGCGTGCTGGCCGAGCAGTGGCGGTGCCGAGTGCTCGGTGCGGGTCACCTCGACTTCGTCGGTGCCAGCGGTCTGGAAGAACCGCACGGGCGGTCCAGGCAGGTCGATCGTGCCGAGAGTCTCGTGGTCGACCGAGATCTTGAGCCCCTGCGAGAGGAGCTGGGGCCACTCGTAGACCTCATCGAGCGTGCGCACCTTGCCGGCGGGAATGCCGGCGGCATCCAGCTCGGCCAAGAGCGCCTCCGAGGCGTACGGCGCGAAGGCGGCCTCGACGAGCGCGATCGTCGCCTCGCGGTTCCGCACCCGCCCCTCGTTCGATCCGAGCCCGGCGGGCGACTCGATCCCGAACCTCTCGCACAGCCTCGCCCACAGGCTCTCGTTTCCGACGCTGATCTGAACGAAGCCGCCGTTGCAGGCGAAGAGTCCGTAGGGCGCGATCGACGGGTGGTGGTTTCCCTGGGCGTGCGGCACCTCGTGAGCCACGGTGGCCCTGGTGCCCTGGAACGCGTGGACACCGACCACTGACGCCAGCAGTGATGTTCGCACGATCTGGCCCCTGCCCGTCGCCTGGCGCTCGAACAGCGCGGCGACGGTGCCGAACGCGCCGTACATGCCCGAGAGCAGGTCGGCAATGGGCACTCCGACCCGCTGCACGTTGTCGGGGCCGGAGCCGGTGAGCGACATCAGTCCGGCCTCGCCCTGGATGATCTGGTCGTAGCCGGCCCGGCTGGCCTCCGGCCCGTCGTGGCCGAACCCGGTGATCGAGAGGATCACGAGCGCCGGATTGATCTCGTGCAGTTCGGAGGTGGAGAACCCGAGGCGCGCCATCACGCCGGCGCGGAAATTCTCGACGACGACATCCGCCCGGCGGACAAGCTCCCGCAGGGTCTGCTTGCCCTCCTCCGACTTGAGGTCGAGGGAGAGCGACTCCTTGTTCCGGTTGCAGGACAGGAAGTACGTCGACTGCGGGTCGTCCTCCGGGCCGACGAACGGCGGGCCCCACCCTCGCGTGTCATCGCCGCCGGCGGGGCTCTCGACCTTGATCACCCGGGCGCCGAGGTCGCCGAGCATCATCGCCGCGTGCGGGCCGGCGAGCGCGCGGCTCAGGTCGACGACGAGGATGCCGCTGAGGGGGCCACCGGCAGGGCCCGCCGTACGCGCTCCGGCGCTCACAGCCAGCCGGGAACGACGAAGACGAGCCAGGCCAGCAGGGGTCCGGCGAGCACGACCACCCCACTGTAGCTCAGGATCTGCTTGTAGAAACGGTCCTTTTCGCCCTCGGGAGCGTTGGCGAGCACGAGCGCGCCGTTGGTGGAGAAGGGCGAGACGTCGACGATTGTGGCCGAGACCGCCAGGGCGCAGATGACCCCGATCGCGCCGATGTTGCCGTCCATGAGGAAGGGCACGGCGAGCGGGATGAGCACGGCGATGATCGCTGTGGACGAGGCGAAGGCCGACACGACGGCGCCGATGTAGCAGATGAGCAGCGCGACGACGAGCGGCATCCCGATCGCGGCGACCCCGTTGGAGACGTACTCGATGGTGCCGGCGGTCTGCAGCACGCCGACGAAGGTCAGCATTCCGCAGACCAGGAGCACGGTCGACCAGCTGATCTTGTTGACCGCACCCTTCTGGGCCTGCGGCGAGACGAGCGCGAGGAGCACGGCGATCGTGATCGACACGAAGCCCACATCGACCTTGAACCCAAGGGCGACGACGCCGAGTGTGACGAGCCCGATCACGGTGAGCACCTGCGCGGTGAGATCCTTGCGCGACGTGACGACCTTCGCCTGGACGGCGACACCGCCGGCGGGGTCACGCGGCCCGTACATGCCGGAGCCGAAGCCCTTGAAATCCACGTCGTCACCGCGCGCCTTGGCGCTGCGCGAGTCGGCAACCTCTCCCTCGAAGTCGCCCGCCTTGGCGCCGAGGAGCTTGCTGCCGCCGAAGACGAAGAACAGCACGATGGCGATAAGCAGGTTGAACCCGAGGCTCGCGAGGAACACAGCGGTGGGGCTCTGCTCGAGCGGGGTGTCGGCCATGATCGTGTTGACCGTGACGCCGTACACGGCGATGGGCGAGAACCCGCCAGCCTGGGCTCCGTGGATCACCATCATGCCCATCATGAGGGTGTTGATGCGGTACTTCGCCGCGAAGCCGAGCGCGATCGGCGCGATGATCGCGACGGCCGCGGGCGACAGGGCGCCCATCGCCGTGATGAGAGCGGTCACGACGAACATGACCCAGGGGATGAGGGCGATGCGTCCGCGCACGAGCCGCACGGCGCCGCGCACGAGGAGGTCGATCGTGCCGTTGTTCTGCGCGATGGCGAAGAGGTAGGTGACGCCGACGATGGTGAGGAACAGGCTGCCGGGGAAGCCGCCGAGAATGTCGGCTGCCTCCATGCCGACCGCGAGCGTCCCGACGAGGAACGCGGCGACAAAGGCCAGGGCGCCCATGTTGACGGGGAATACCGTGGCGACGATGAACATCACCGCCAGGGCGATGATCGAGATGATTTCCGGGGACATCGAACTCCTCCTTGAGTTGATGGTCGTTCCGCGAGGAACGAGATGGTGAGACCAAACCTGTCGGTGACTCAGTGGCCTAGTCTCTGAGAGTGTGGGTCGCTTGTCAATTCGGGCACCATAATGGGTCGCACCGAGTGAAAGGACGCGGATGACTTCGCCAGGCTCCCCAGCGCGACTGCAGCGCGTGGCACGGCCGCGGCTCTACGAGCAGCTCGTGGAGCAGCTCGTGCAGTTCATCGAGGTGCAGGAACTCGCGCAGGGCGATCGTCTGCCCCCGGAGCGCGAGCTCGCCGACCAACTCGGGGTGTCGAGGGCAACCCTGTCCCAGGCCCTCGTCGCCCTGGAGGTTCTCGGTGTGATCGACGTACAGCACGGCACCGGTGCCACGATCATCGCAAGGCCGAACCTCGCCGCCGTCATGCAGGGCTTCCGCGAGCACAGCAGCCGGCTTCCCGACATCATCGAAGCCAGGAGCACGCTCGAGGTCAAGCTCGCCGCACTCGCCGCCGAACGGCGCACCGACGAGGACATCGGCCGAATCGACCAGGCGCTCGACCTGATGGCGAGCGAGGTCGCGGACGGCGGACGCGGGGTCAGCGGCGACGAGCACTTCCACGACGCTGTGACCCGCGCCGCGCACTCCTCGGTGCTCGCCAAGATGATGGGACTGATCCAGGAGATGGTTCTCGAGTCCCGCATCGAGTCCCTCGGCCAGCCCGGGCGGCCCGAGCAGTCGCTCAGGTCGCACCGCGCCATCGCCGACGCAATCCGGCGCGGGGATGCCGCGGGCGCCGCCGCGGCGATGGGCCACCACATCGAGGTCGTTTCCGATGTGGCCCTGCTCAAGGACCAGGCCTAGAGGCTCGTCAGCCGCTCCTACTTGCCGAGGAACTTCTGCAGCGAGGCGAGCTCCTCGGGTGACGGACCGCCCTCTTTCGCGCCGCCGAGCCCGAAGCCCGACCCGGATCCGGGCGTGACGGGCTTCGCGCCGGCGGCGAGCGCGGCATTCTCCGCCGCGCGCTTGGCCGGGTTGCCCGACTTCGAGCCCTTCTTCTTCGGCTGCTGCTTGCCGCGACCGCCGCCGAAGCCGGCTCCCGGCATAGGGCCGACACCCGGCATCTGCGGCATCTGGCCCTTGGCGACGGTCTTCATCATCTTCGCCGCCTGCTCGAAGCGGTTGACGAGCGCGTTCACCTCGGTCACGGTCGTGCCCGAGCCGCGGGCAATTCGCACACGGCGGGAGCCATTGAGAACCTTGGGCGCGCGCCGCTCCTGCAGGGTCATCGACTGGATGATCGCCTCGGTGCGCGTGATCTCGCTCTCGTCGAAGTTGTCGAGCTGCTCGCGCATGCCCTTCGCGCCCGGCAGCATCCCGAGCATGCTCTTGATCGAGCCCATGTTCTTGAGCTGCTGCATCTGGCTGAGGAAGTCCTCGAGGGTGAAGGTGTCGGTCGCGAACTTCTCCGCGATCTTGAGCGACTCCTCCTCGTCGAAGTTCTTCTGCGCCTGCTCGATGAGGGTGAGGATGTCACCGAGGTCGAGGATACGGCTGGCCATGCGGTCGGGATAGAACGGCTCGAAGTCACCGAGCCCCTCACCCGTGGACGCGAAGATGATCGGGCGGCCGGTGACGGACGCCACCGAGAGAGCTGCACCACCGCGCGCGTCGCCGTCGAGCTTGGTGAGCACGACGGCGGTGAAGTCGACACCCTCTTGGAAGGCCTTCGCCGTGGCGACGGCGTCCTGGCCGATCATGGCGTCGATGACGAAGAAGACCTCGTCGGGGTCGATGGCGCGGCGGATATCGGATGCCTGCTTCATCAGCTCGGCATCGACACCGAGCCGGCCGGCGGTGTCGACGATGACGACGTCGTACTGCTTATCACGGGCGAACTTCACGGCGTCCCTGGCGACCTTCACCGGGTCGCCACCCTTGGGGCCGCCGAACAAGCCCCGGCTCGGCGCCGCGTCCTCCCCGCCCGTGTTGCCGGGCTCGGGCGCGTAGACGGCCACGCCCGCCTGCTCGGCGACGACCTGCAGCTGAGTGACCGCGTTCGGGCGCTGGAGGTCGGCCGCGACGAGCAGCGGCGTGTGGTTGTCTGCGGCGAGCCACTTGGCCAGCTTGCCGGCGAGAGTGGTCTTTCCGGCACCCTGCAGGCCGGCGAGCATGATGATGGTCGGAGCGGTCTTGGCGAACTGGATGCGCCGCGCCTCGCCACCGAGGATCGAGATGAGTTCGTCATTGACGATCTGGACGACCTGCTGGGCGGGGTTGAGCGCCTTCGAGACCTCGTCGCCGAGGGCACGATCGCGCACCTTGCCGGTGAACTCCTTGACGACCTCGAGCGCGACGTCGGCGTCGAGCAGGGCGCGACGGATCTCGCGGACGGTGCCGTCGACATCCGCGGGGGTGAGCTTGCCCTTGCCGCGGAGATTCTTGAAGGTTTCCGCGAGGCGGTCAGTGAGGTTTCCGAAGGTGGCCATGGTGCGATCAGTTTAACCCGCGCGGGCAGTGTTCGAACGCGAGGTGCGCCGCGCGCGTAGGCTCGGCCCGTGCGCTTCGGAATAGTGATCCTCCCGCAGGAGCGGTGGGCCGTGGCCCGGGATGTGTGGCGGGAAGCGGAGTCGCTCGGATTCGACCACGCCTGGACCTACGACCACCTGTCCTGGCGCTCGCTCGCGAACGAGCCCTGGCATGCGACCGTGCCGATCCTCACCGCCGCGGCCGTGGTGACGCAGCGGATCAGACTCGGCACCTTCGTCTCGTCGCCGAATTACCGGCATCCCGTGCCGTTCGCGAAGGAGATCGCGACGGTCGACGACATCTCCGGCGGCCGGTTCGTCCTCGGGGTCGGATCGGGCGGAACGGGATTCGACGCCTCGGTGCTGTGTCAGGGGGAGCTCAGCCCGCGGGACCGGCACGAGCGCTTCGCCGAGTTCGTGACCCAGCTCGACCGGCTGCTGCGCCACGAGGCCGAGGGGGAATCGGGGATCGACCTCGACGGTGCCTGGTTCACGGCGGCCGGAGCACGCATGGTGGGCGCGCCGGTACAGCAGCCGCGCGTGCCGTTCGTGCTCGCCGCGAATGGACCGAAGGGCCTCGGCCTTGTCTGCCGGCACGCCGCCGGCTGGGTGACGACGGGCGCGGACGGCCAGGTCGGCGAGCCGTGGTGGAAGTCGGTCGCCGCGCTGGCTTCGCGACTCGATCACGCCGCCGACTCCTCCGCGCGCGACCCGGCGAGCATCGACCGATACCTCTCGCTCGATTCGGGCGGCTCGTTCTCGCTCGCCAGCATCGCCGCGTTCGAGGACGCCGTCGGCCGTGCCGCCGAGCTCGGGTTCACCGACGTCGTCGCGCACTGGCCCCGGCGGGAGGGTATCTATGCCGGCTCGACCGGCGTTCTCGACGATGTCGCAGCCCTGATCGCCGGGCGCCGCGCCGCGCCCCCTACTCTGGAACGATGACGACGATTCTCAGCTTCGATGGCGCTACCCCCTCCGTCCCGGAAACGGCCTGGGTGGCACCGAACGGCACTCTCATCGGGCGCGTCACCCTCGGCGAGGAGGCGAGCGTGTTCTACGGCGCGGTGCTGCGCGGCGACGTCGACTCGATCACGATCGGCGCGAGGAGCAACATCCAGGACAACGTCTCGATCCACTGCGACTCGGGCAAGCCGACGACGGTCGGCTCCGGGGTCAGCGTGGGTCACTCCGCAGTGCTGCACGGCTGCACGGTCGAGGACGACTGCCTCATCGGCATGTCGGCGACGGTGCTCAACGGGGCCGTCATCGGAACCGGCTCGCTCATCGCGGCCGGCGCCGTCGTACTCGAGGGCACGATCATCCCCCCGGGGTCGCTCGTCGCCGGGGTCCCGGCGAAGGTCAGGCGCGAGCTGACCCCCGACGAGCTCGCCAAGGTAAGGCACAACGCGACGCACTACGTCCAGCTCAGCCGGGCGCACCGCGGCCTCACCGCCTGACCCGTCGCGCGCTGGCTAGAGCGCGGGGGCGAGCAGGCTCACGAGGTTGATCGCCGCGAGGAACACGCACGGCACCATGACGAGAATCGTTGTGATGCCGGTCGCGCGGGTGCGCGGCATCGCAATCGCCCAGATCGAGGCGACGAGGCCCAGCACCGTCGCGGTGATCGCGAAGGGTGCGAAGGTGCGCCCGGCCTCGACGACACCGATGCTGCCGAGCCCGAGGATCACGAGGAACACGAGCGGTGCGACGATCGCAAAGAACACGGCCCCAAAGGCGACGGTGCGCGAGACCGGTGTGGGCGGGTCGGGGTCGCGCTTGACCATCAGCCGACGAGCTTCTGCACGAACACGTGCGGGGTGAAACCGGTGAGGTCGCCGATGCCCTCGCCCTGGCCGACGAGCTTGATCGGGATTCCGGTCTTCTCCTGCACCGCGATGACGAACCCACCCTTGGCCGACCCGTCGAGCTTCGTGATCACCAGGCCCGTCACGCCCGCGTGCTGGATGAAGGCCTCCGCCTGGGCGACCCCGTTCTGCCCTGTCGTCGCGTCGAGCACAAGTAACACCTCGGCGATATCGGTTTGCTTCTCGACGACCCGGCGGATCTTGCTCAGTTCGTCCATGAGGCCGCTCTTGGTCTGCAGCCGCCCCGCGGTGTCAATGAGCGCGATGTCGATTCCCTCGCGCTGTGCCCGTTCGACCGTCTGGAAGGCGACCGACGCAGGGTCCTGTCCGTGCTGCTGCGGGCGCTGAATGGCCGCTCCCCCGCGCTCGGCCCAGGTGGCAAGCTGCTCGACGGCGGCGGCCCGGAAGGTGTCGGCGGCACCGACGATGACGGTGCGTCCGTGGCCGGTGAGAAACTTGGCGAACTTGCCGATCGTTGTCGTCTTGCCGACGCCGTTGACGCCGACGACGAGCACCACCGCGGGCCGCGCGCTCAGGGTGAGCGTGGGGTTCAGTCGGGCAAGCCTCTCCTCGAGCGTCTCCCGCAGCATCCGCTTGAGGTCGACAGGGTCGGTGGTGCTGAACCGCTTCACCTGGGCGCGCAGGTGCTCGATGACCTCATCGGTGATGGTCGAACCGAAGTCCGCCCTGATGAGCGCGTCTTCGAGGTCCTCCCACGTCTCATCGTCGATCGTCGCCTTGGCGAACATGCCGCGCAGGGCACCGCCGAGGGACCACGGGGTTGAACGGTCAGCCATATCGCAAGCCTAACGGCGCGAGCAGCCCCGGCCGGCGGGTGCGTAGGCTGTCGGCGTGACTGAGAACTCCGGAACGACACTGACGATCGCCCTGACCCGCCACGGGCAGACCGATTGGAACGCGGCGGGACGGATGCAGGGCACCTCAGACATCCCGCTCAACGACACCGGCCGGGAGCAGGCGCTCGCCTCGTTGGCGCGCTTCGCCGGTGTCGGCTGGCAACACGTGGTCACCTCGCCGTTGTCCCGGGCCGCGGAGACCGGACGGATCATCGCCGACGGACTCGGCATCGCCGTGTCCGGCGTGTACTCCGGTCTCCAGGAGCGCCACTACGGCGAGGCGGAGGGCCGCACCGACGCCCAGGCGGCTGCGCTCTGGCCAGACGGCGAGTTCCCCGGGCTCGAGTCCCGCGACGACGTCGCCGATCGGGGCCTCGACAGCCTCGCCGACATTGCGCGCGACCTGCCGGACGCCGCCATCATCGTCGTCACGCACGGCACTCTTATCCGCGAGGTGCTGCGTCGCCTCACGAGCGCGCCGATTCCCTCGATCCTCAACGCCGCGACGAGCATCGTCGAGCACTCCGGGGGCAGCTGGCGGGTCGTCACCGTGAACGGCGAACCGCTCGGCGGCGAGGCCGCCTGACCCCCTTTTCGGGGGGACAAGCGCGAGGGACGCGCAGTGGTGCGGGGCGAGGTTGCCTTCAGAGGGACCCTGTCGCCAAAGTCGGAACCGCTCCGCGAGTCGCCCGGATGTGTCGCCTGCAGAGCCTGCAGTCCCGGATAACCCGGCTGGACAACCCGGCACCTGCGGGCGATTCGCGGATGCTGGCGCGGACAGTTCCGACTTTGGCGACAGCGGGACCATCCGGGAGCACCGGGTCAGCCGCCGGGCCCTGCCCCCCTTTTCGGGGGGACAAACGCGAGGCAATTGCGTAGCCTCGACGCAGGAGGTACGTGAAGATGACGAAATTTGGTTTCCACGCTTCTCACGAACAGGTGCATCCGAGCGCCCTGATTGCCGCGGTGGAGCGGGCCGAGCAGGCCGGATTCGACGCCGCCATGTGCTCCGACCACCTCGTGCCCTGGAGCGAGCGGCAGGGGCAGTCGGCATTCGCGTGGGCGTGGCTCGGCGCCGCCCTGCAGGCGACATCCCTTTCGTTCGGCGTCGTCAACGCGCCCGGGCAGCGCTACCACCCGGTGATCATCGCGCAGGCGATCGGCACCCTCGAGGCCATGTACCCCGGCCGGTTCTGGGTCGCGCTCGGCAGTGGCGAGGCGGCCAACGAGCACGTCACTGGCCAGGGCTGGCCGCGCAAGGAGCTGCGCAACGCCCGCCTGAGGGAGTGTGTCGACGTCATCCGCGCGCTGCTCGACGGCGAGGAGGTCAGCCACGACGGCCTCGTGACCGTCGATCGCGCGCGCCTCTGGACCAGGCCGGAGACCCCGCCTCCGCTCGTGGCCGCGGCTGTGAGCGTGGAGACGGCGACGTGGGCGGCCGAGTGGGCCGACGGGCTCGCGACGATCGCCCAGCCGGTCGAGCATCTCCGCGACATGATCGACGGCTACCGGGGCGCCGGGGGCAGGGGCGAGCTCGCCCTGCAAGTGCACGTGAGCTATGCGGAGACGGATGCCGAGGCACTCGCCATCGCCCACGACCAGTGGCGCAGCAATGTGTTCTCCCCTCCGCTGTGCTGGGACCTCGACTCGGTTGAGGCCTTCGACGAGGCATCGAAGCACGTGACCCCGGAGCACATGCGCTCGTCGGTTCTCGTCTCGTCTGATCCTGCCGAATACGTGCACCAGCTTCGCGAGTGGTCCGCGCTCGGGTTCGACCGTATCTATATCCATCACGTCGGCCAGGAGCAGTCGCGGTTCATCGACGTCTTCGGCGAGCGCGTGCTGCCCCAACTGAGAGGAGTGAACGCGTGAGGATCACCGACACGAGCGACCTGTGGTGGAAGACCGCGGTCGTCTACTGCCTCGACGTCGAGACCTTCCTCGACTGGAACGACGACGGGGTCGGCGACTTCGCGGGCCTAGCCCAGCGGCTCGACTACCTCTCCGAGCTCGGCGTGACCTGCCTGTGGCTCATGCCGTTCTACCCGACCCCGAACCGGGACGACGGCTACGACATCACCGACTTCTACTCGGTCGACCCTCGGCTCGGGCACCTCGGCGACCTCGTCGAGGTCCTCCGCACGGCCCACGACCGTGGCATGCGCGTGATCGCCGACCTCGTGACCAACCACACCTCGGACAAGCATCCCTGGTTCGTGAAGTCCCGTTCGAGCCGCACCTCGCCCTATCGCGACTTCTACGTGTGGCGCGACGAGCCGCCGGCAGAGCAGGCGGCCCCGGTATTCCCCGACCAGGAGGACAGCAACTGGGAGTACGACGCCAAGACCGAGCAGTACTACCAGCACATCTTCTACAAGCACCAGCCCGACCTCAACATCACCAACCCCGCGGTGCGCGACGAGATCGCGAAGATGATGGGATTCTGGCTCGAGCTCGGGCTGTCGGGATTCCGTGTCGACGCGGTGCCCTTCATGCTTGAAACCGAGGCCGTGGTCGGCGGCGACAAGGCACTTTCGGACCCCCACGAGTACCTGCGGTCGCTGCGGTCGTTCCTCGGACGCCGCTCGGGCGACGGTATGCTTCTCGGCGAGGTCAACCTGCCACGGGAGGACCAGGAGCGCTTCTTCGGCGACGACGACGGCGACGAGCTCACAATGCAGTTCGATTTCATCTCGATGCAGAAAATGTACCTCTCGCTCGCCCGGCAAGACGCACGACCGCTCATCGAGGCGCTGCTGTCCCGGCCCGCCGGTTCGCCAGACTCCCAGTGGGCGAACTTCGTGCGCAATCATGACGAGCTGACCCTCGACAAGCTCTCCGACGAGGAGCGGGGCGAGGTGTTCGCGGCCTTCGGTCCCGAGGAGCGGATGCAGGTGTACGGTCGCGGCCTCGTGCGGCGACTGCCGCCGATGCTCGAGGGCGACCCGAGGCGCGTACGGATGGTCTACAGCCTGCTGTTCTCGCTGCCGGGCACTCCCGTGCTCTTCTACGGCGAGGAGATCGGCATGGGCGAGAACCTCGAGCAGGAGGGCCGCCTCGCGGTACGCACCCCGATGCAATGGAACAGCGGCAAGAATGGCGGATTCTCGGATGCCGCTCCGTCGCGCCTCGCGAGTCCCGTCGTCGGGGGTGGCTTTGGCCCCGCGCACGTGAATGTCGAGGACCAACGCCGGGACCCGGACTCGCTGCTGAACTTCATCCGGACCCTCATCCGGCACTACCGTAATGCGCCCGAGTTCGGCTGGGGCACCTTCGCGGTGCTCGAGCAGCCGCACAGCGCGATCTTCGCCCATTCGCTGACGTGGGAGGACCGCCACATCGTGGCGGTGCACAACTTCTCGGCCGAGCCGATCGAGGTGCCGCTCACGCTCACGGTGGAGGGGGAGTCAGTGCTGCTCGACCTGATCAGCGGCGATGACATCGAGCTTCCCTCGACAGGGAAGGCGAACATCACGCTCGACGGGTACGGCTACCGCTGGCTCCGCGTCGTGCGAGCCGACGACACCCACCGGTACTGACCCGCAACGGCCTCGGCGGTCAGGGAACGATCCTGAGCAGCGTCACTTTCCCCATCAACTCCGCCTGGGCACCGAAGGATGCGCCGCCCGCGTCTCCGACGATCGTGATGTCGATGAGCGAACGGTCGGTGCACACGCGCAACCGACCGGCGGTCACTCCCGCTATCGTCAGCTCCGACCACCACGCCCGGGTGCCGAGGTCCGCCTCGACAGCGAGCGGGTCCGCCGGCGCGAGGCAGGCGAACTCGCCGGAGTCGAAATCCGACGCGTCGGCGATCTGGAGGGACGCGTCGAGCCCATCGGCGCTCCACCGGCAGTGCCGCGAATCCGCCTCGATCGCGGCGTCATCAATTCGGCTGATGCCGTTGCGGCCCGCTCGCACCGCCGTGCCGAAGATCGCCGCGAGATCGGATGCGGAGAAGAGCGCGCACGGTTCAGCCACAGGCACGGCGGGCTCCGCCGACACGGCCTGCGCCTGCTCGAGCCACTCGCCCGCGCAGCCCGACAGCCCCAGCACCAGGAGCCCCGCGACCAGAACCACCGTGCGCCGCATCGCCGCCTCCCCGTCGCCCCGTCGTGTCGATGCTCGACGATAGGCACCCGGGTACTGGCGGGCCCAGGGCTGGCGTCGTGGGCTCCTCTGTGCGAGGGGGTCAGCTTGCGGCGCGCTCCTCATCGTCCGGTTCGCGGTGCACGCGCTGCCCGACGACGGCGCTGATTCCGTCGGCGCGCATCGAGACGCCGTAGAGCGCGTCCGCAATCTCCATCGTGCGCTTCTGGTGGGTGATGATGATGAGCTGCGAGGTCTCCCGCAGGTCCTCGAAGATGCTCAGCAGGCGCCCGAGATTGGCGTCGTCGAGGGCGGCCTCGACCTCGTCCATGATGTAGAACGGGCTGGGGCGCGCCTTGAAGATCGCGATGAGGAGCGCGACTGCCGCGAGGGACCGCTCGCCTCCGCTGAGCAGCGACAGGCGCTCGATCTTCTTGCCAGCCGGCTTCACGGTGACCTCGATGCCCGTCGTGAGCAGGTTGTCGGGGTCGGTCAAATGGATACTTCCGGTGCCGCCGGGGAAGAGGATCGGGAAGACCTCGTTGAACGCGTCCCTCGTGTCGTCGAAGGCCGACGCGAAGATGTGCTGCATCTTGTCGTCGATCTCGTCGATGATCGTGAGCAGGTCCTTGCGCGTGTTGGTGAGGTCGGTCAGCTGCTCGGTGAGGAACCGGTGACGCTGCTCGAGCGCCTCGAACTCCTCGAGAGCGAGAGGGTTGACGCGTCCGAGCTGGGCGAGCTTGCGCTCGGCGCGAACGAGCCGCTGCTCCTGCTCGCCGCGCAGGAACGGGACGCCCTCCGGCTGATCGAGGTCCGGAGCGGCATCCGCGGGAACCGCATGCTGCGGCCCGTACTCGTCGACGAGCACCTCCTCGACGAGGCCGAGCTCGTTGCCGGCGCGTTCGAGCAGCGTCGACAGGTGCAGCCTGCTTTCGTAGAGCTGCATCTCGAGACCGTGGACATCCTCACTGATGGCGTGGAGCCGCTCGCGCAGCGCCGACTCGTCACGGCGGAGCGCGGTGAGCTCCTCGTTCTGCTCCGACCTCTCCGCCTCCCGCGCGGCAAGTTCGACACGGGCCTGGGAGACAGAGCGGTCGACGGCGTCGAGCACCGCGGGCAGCGCCGCGAGAACCGCTTCCGCGGAGGCGACCTGGCGACGCCGGATGACGGCGCGCCGCGCGACCTCCTCGGCCTGCGCGCGCTCCGCCTCAAGCTGGCGTTGCAGCGCCTCGGCACGCAACTCCTCGGCACGCACCCGCTCGCGCGCGGTCTCGACCTGGAGCCTCGCCTCGACCTCGCTCTCCCTCGCCGCCTCGAGCTCGTCGAAGAGCGCGTCCCGCGCCGCCACGTCGAGAATCGGGCGGGGGCGCGAAGATACCTCGTCGTGGGCGTGCTTCGCCGCCGCGAGCGCGGCCTCGGCATCCGCCACCGCGGCGATGGAGGGCGCGAGGCCCTTGTCGAGACGCTCCGCCTCCGCCTGCGCGGCCTCGACCTGCACTCGCGCGCGGTTGATCTTCTGCGTGCGCGCCGCAAGTCGAGAATCGAACTCGCGCAGCGCGGACAGCGCCGCGGCCGACTGCTCCTTGGCCACGGTCACGCTGCCGCGCTGCTCGGCGAGAGCGAAGCGGGCGCGCTCGATGAGTGAGGTGACCTCGTCGAGGCGGGCGGCGGCCGCGTCCCGCTCGGAGACGAGCTCGATGCGCGATCGCTTGGATCCCGACCCGCCGCGCATGACGTACTGGCTCAGCACGTCGCCCGACTTCGTGATGACGGTGAATCTGTCCTTGCTAGCCGCGTCGAACCCCGCCCAGACGGCGCGGGCGACCCCCAGGTCGTCGGCGATGATGAAGTGCGACAGGATTCCGAGCACTCCGTCGGGAGCCGTGACGGTGCTCGCGGCCGTGACAGCGCCGTCGGCAAGCATCGGGTCGTCGGTGCCGCCGAAGGTCCCGGCATCCGCGAGCAGGATCTCGACCCGCCCCATCTCGCGTGCCCGGGCACGGTAGAGGGCGTTCTCCGCGGCCTCCCGGTCGTCGGCGAGCACGGCATCGGCGAGCGACCCGAGCGCCGCGGTGATGGCCTCCTCGTAGCCCGGCGCAACCTGCACGTGCTCAGCGACGAGGCCGCGAATGCCGGCGAGCTTCGCCGCGACGAGGTCGCTGGAGCCGTCCTTCTGGCCGAGCGCGCTCGACAATGCTCCCGCCTTGGCCGCGAGCGCGTCGCGTTCGCGCTCGAGTGTGTGCAGCTCGTCGCGCAGGCGGTCGATCTCGGCCTCCGCCTGGCCGACCTCGGCGAGCGCGGTCTCGTACTCGGTGTCAAGGTTCGTCTCACCGGAATCGACGACAGCGGCCTCCGCCTCGAGAGACGCGAACTCCGCGCTTGCGGACTGGATGCGGGTGCGCGAAGCGTCGAGTCCGTTCTGCAGCCGCAGCACCTCCCCGCGCACGGCGGCGAGCCGCGACCCCGCAGCCTCGACCTGTCCGGCGAGCCCCGAGACCTCAAGGTCGTGCCGGGAGACGAGGGCAGTCTGCGCGGCGATGTGCTCGTCGAGCCCGTCGAGGTTCGCCCGCGCCACGGCGGTCGCCCCCTTGGCGTCGCGCCAGGCGGCCTCGGATGCCTGGATCTGCTCCCGCAGGCGCTCCGCCTCGTCCCTGGCGTCGGCGATCGCCTGCGGCGACACCCCCGTCGTCGAGTCCGGCGCCTGGGCCTGCTGTCCCAGAAGGGCGAGGCGCTGGTTGGCGAGGGTGTAGAGGCTCCGGAGCCTGGCCTGCTCCGACTCGAGGCCGAACGCGATGCGGCGTGCGCCGTCCACGGCGTCCCCCACCTGAGCCTGCTCGATCCGCTGCTGGCGCAGGCGCGCCTGGTCGAGCTGCTCCTGCAGCACGATGCGCTCGGTCTTGCGTTCGCTCTCCCCCCGGCTCTGCAGGGTGATCGATGCGCGGAGGGTCACCACGTCATCGGCGAGGATTCGTGCACGGGCGTCGCGCACGATGCTCGCAATGGACTGCGCCTCTCGGGCGATCTCGGCCTGGTGCCCGAGCGGCTTGAGCTGGCGGCGGATCTCCCCCGCGAGGTCGCTCAGCCGGGTGAGGTTGACCTGCATCGCATCGAGCTTGCGGATCGTCTTCTCTTTGCGGCGGCGGTGCTTGAGGATTCCCGCGGCCTCCTCGATGAACCCGCGCCGGTCTTCCGGGCTCGCGCGCAGCACGGCGTCGAGCTGCCCCTGCCCGACGATCACGTGCATCTCGCGGCCGAGGCCGGAGTCGCTCAGCAGCTCCTGCACGTCGAGCAGCCGGCAGGACTGGCCGTTGATGGCGTACTCGCTGCCGCCGCTGCGGAACAGGGTGCGGCTGATCGTCACCTCGGAATACTCGATCGGCAGGGCGCCGTCGGCGTTGTCGATGGTGAGGATGACCTCGGCTCGGCCGAGCGGCCCCTTCGTCGCGGTGCCGGCGAAGATGACGTCGTCCATCTTGCCGCCGCGCAGGGTCTTGGCCCCCTGCTCGCCCATGACCCAGGCGAGGGCGTCGACGACGTTGGACTTGCCCGACCCGTTGGGCCCCACAACGCAGGTGACGCCGGTCTCGAAGGCGAAGGTCGTGGGTTGCGCAAAGGACTTGAACCCTTTGAGCGTGAGGCTTTTCAGGTGCACGCGACGTTCTCCTTTGCGCCCGGTGGGCCGTCAGGCACTACGGTACCCGACGGCTGCCCCCGCAGACGGGCGGCTCGGTAGGCTATTTGCCAGACCTCGTCCTCAGGAGGGTGCGACATGAGCGGGCTCACGATCCAGGAGCTGGCGATCCCGGCATCCGTCGACGACGCGGACGCGGACGATTTCATCGAGATGACCCGGGTGCGCAACGAGATCGAGGCCGACACCGTCGGCAGCTTCGACCTTGCCTACACCCCACGGGAGCTGCTGCCGGCCTGGCGGGACCCCGACGAGCCGAAGCGGCTGTTCGTGGCGAAGGTCGACGGCCGCATCGTCGGCCGGGCCGTGCACGAGGCACAACTTGGCACCGACGTGACGTCGGCCTGGCTCGAGGTCGAGGTGGCGTCCGCGCACCGCCGGCGCGGCATCGGCGGCGCCCTCTACGACACGGTCGCCGGGATCGCCGCAGATGAGGACCGGACCATTCTGCAGGCGTTCACCCTGCACCGCGCCGACGTCGCCGGCCCACGGCTGGACTCCCCCACCGGGTATGGCTCGGTGCCGCGCGAGGACGCCGGCGTCCGCTTCCTGCTCGCGCGCGGGTTCCGCCTCGCGCAGGTCGAACGGATGAGCCGGCTCACGCTGCCCGCCGTCGTGGCCGACTTTCTCCCTCTCCCGGGGTACTCGCTCGAGTCCTGGGCGGGTCCGACGCCCGAACACCGCCTGGCCGACCTCGCGGTGCTCAACGCCGCGATGAGCACCGACCCGCCGCTGGGCGAGACGGACTGGCAGCCCGAGGTGTGGGATGAGGAGCGGATGCGCAGAAAAGACGCCCTCAATGCGACGGAGGGGCGGCTCTGGCTCACGACCGCCGTCCGGCACGACGCATCCGACCGCCTCGTGGGATTCACCAACCTCGCCGCGCCGGCCGAGGCCCACCGGCCCGTGTTCCAGAACGACACGATCGTGCTCACGGCGCACCGCGGGCACCGGCTCGGCCTCGTCGCCAAGATCGCGAACCTCGCGCGGCTGCAGGAGCTGTCGCCAGGGCATCCGTGCATCTACACCTGGAACGCGGAGGAGAACCGGCACATGCTCCAGGTCAACGAGCAGATCGGCTACCGCGCGGTCGGCTACCCCGGCAGCTGGCGCCTGGACCTCTGACGCGGCGGCCGTCAGCGCAGGCGCTGGCAGAAGGCGCAGAAGTGCGAGTTGCGGTTCATGAACGCCTCGCGGATGATCGGCCGTCCGCAGCGCGGGCAGTCGCGCCCGTGCCGGCCGTAGGCGTTGAGCGAGTGGGAGAAGTAGCCGGATGCGCCGTTGACGTTGACGTACTGCGCGTCGAAGCTCGTGCCTCCCTCGGCCAGCGCCCGCCCGAGCACGAGTCGCACCTCGGCGAGGAGCAGCTTCGCCCTCGGCCGTGTCAGGCGGTTGGTCGGCTGGTCGAAGTGGATGCGCGCCGCCCAGAGCGACTCGTCAGCATAGATGTTGCCGATCCCGCTGACGAGCGACTGGTCGAGCAGGGCGCGCTTGATGCCGGTGTTGCGGCGCGCGAGCGCGGTGAAGAAGCGCGCGTCGTCGAAGGCGGGGTCGAGCGGGTCTCTCGCGATGTGCGCGACCTTGCTGGGCACGAGCGGCGCGGGCCACGGCGCCGTGCCGTCGATCTCGGCGCCCGAATACCCGCCGGCCCGCGAGTCCGCGGTGGGGACGAGCTCGTCGATCGCCATCGAACCGAAGATGCGCTGGTCGACGAAGTTGAGCCGCAGCGGCCCGTGCACCGGGTGCTCGAGCTCGAGGCGGATGCGGGTGAGCGGGTCCTCCGTGCCGCGGTCGCGCAGGAGCACCTGCCCGGACATCCCGAGGTGGGCGACGAGGGCCTCGCCGTGCCCCGGCGCTGCGGGCGGAACCGCGGCATCCGAATCCGGCCTCGCAGCATCCGAATCCGGCGCTGCGGCCGGCGCCGCGGCATCCGGGTGGGCATCCAGCGGCAGCCAGAGGAACTTGCCGCGCCGCACGGCCCCGAGAATCGTGCGCCCGGTCATCCGCCAGACGAATTCCTCAGAGGGGCCGGCGTGGCGGCGCAGGGAACGGTCGTCGAACACCGTGACGGCACTCACGGTGGCGCCGGTGACCGCCGGTTCGAGGCCGGCGCGCACCACCTCGACCTCGGGGAGCTCGGGCACGTCAGGCCTTCATGAGGGTGGCCCAGGCGTCGCGCGCCGCGGCCATCTCGGCGTGCTTCTTGCTCGACCCCTCGCCCGTGGCGATGGGCGGCTCGTCGCCGAGCGACACCGCCGCGAGAAAACGCTTCGAGTGGTCGGGCCCGCTGTTGGTCACGGTGTAGCGCGGGATGCCGCGTCCGCGCCGGGCGGAGAGCTCCTGCAGGCTCGTCTTCGGATCCATCGAGGCGCCCCCGAACCGGTCGGGGTCGAGCAGGAGGGGGGCGATGAGGCGCAGCACGAGCGCGGTCGCCTCCTCCGGTCCCGCGGAGAGGTAGGCGGCGCCGATGACGGCCTCGACCGTGTCGGCGAGGATCGACGACTTGTCGCGTCCGCCGGTGAGCTCCTCGCCGCGGCCGAGACGGATGTAGCGGCCGAGCCCGATCGAGCGCGCCACCTCGGCGAGGGCGACACTCGAGACGAGGCTCGCCCGTCTCTTGGCGAGTTCGCCCTCGTCGAGGGTCGGGTTGTCGCTGTACAGCATCACGGTCACGGCCTGGCCGAGGATCGAGTCGCCGAGGAACTCGAGTCGCTCATTGTGGCCCGCACCGCCGTTTTCATACGCAAAAGAGCGGTGTGTCAGCGCGAGCTCGAGGAGCTCCGCGTTGACATCAACCGCTAGTTGCGACGCGAGATCGCTCGCGCGACCGCGTGACACACACTCTCCCACAGGCCTGTTCACCCCGCGAGACTCGTGTATCGCCGGATCAGACGTCGGCGACCTTGCGGCCCTTGTACTCCATGTACAGGGGCGTGCCGGTCGAGTCCTCGACCACGCGGGCGCGGTGAGGAAGGCTGTAGACAACCTTGCCACTCTCGATCGTCTTCACGAGGGTGGGAGGCGTGGCCTTCCACTGGGCGCGGCGCGCGCGGGTGCTGGCGCGGGACATTTTGCGCTTCGGTACGGCCATGACTATCTCTTTTCTTCGGTGGCGCCGTTGTTCTCGGCACCATCAACATCTTCGGCGGATTCCCCGGCCTCACCCGCGAGTCCGGCCAAAGCATCCCATCGGGGATCGACGGGTGCCTCGTGCTCGTGACCCGGGTTATCAAGAAGCCGCACCCCGCACTGGGGGCACAGGCCGAGGCAATCTTCTTGGCAGACCGGTTGAAACGGTAGTGAAAGCACTACCGCGTCCCTGACCACGGGTTCAAGATCTATCGTGTCGTCTTGAACCTCATAGTCAAAAGCTTCGTCTTGAGAATACGCGAAAAGCTCCTGCAATTCGACCTCGAGCGGAATGCGCACCTCGATGAGGCATCTGACGCACTCTCCGACGGCCTCGCCATCGACCTCGGCGCTGACCAGAATGCCGTCGTGGAGAGACTCCATGCGCAGGTCGATGTGCAGCTGCGCACCCGCCGGAACGCCGATGACGGCGTTGCCGAACCCCTCGGGAACGGTGATGTCGAGTTCTCGCTCGCGCATCTCCCCCGGGCGGTGCAGAAGGTCGAACACCTGAACGGCGTAGGGCGATTTCACGTTGTTTGACACTTGCGGAATTGTACTCGACCCGCGAGCAAGTCGTGCCGGGGCAGTGCTGTGCTGACGGGTGGCGGCCGAGCCAGGGGCACTGGCGCGGGGTGGCCGCCGACCCGCGGGCGCTGGGGCGGGTCGGCCGCGCGTCACGGTGTGACCGTGTCGCCAAAGTCGGAATCCGTACGCGGGTCGCCCAAATATGTCGCCTCTCACCCCGAAAACCCGACATAAGCGGGCGACTCGCGGATGCTGCCGCAGCCAGTTCCGACTGTGGCGACAGCACGCGATCAGTCGCCCGTCACCCGCGCAGCGCCGCCCTTGCCCTTCACCCGGGCAGCGCCGTCACCCGCGGAGCGCCCTCACCCGCGCAGGGCTCCACAGCGCGGCACTCCCGCAGCTCAGCCTGCCTCGACGGCGGCGAAGGCCTCGTCGTAGATGGCGAGGGCGCGCGCGACCTCGTCGGGCGTGATGACACACGGCGGCACGACATGGATACGGTTGTCGGCCGCGAACGGCAGCAGGCCGCGCTTCATGAGCTCGCCCTTGAGCTCGCCGACGACCGCCGCAGAGACGGGTGCGCGGGTTGCCGGATCGGAGACGAGGTCGAGCGCCCAGAACACGCCCATCCCCCGCACCTCGCCGATAAGCGGATGCGCGGCGGCGAGCTTGGCGAGTCCGGGACCGAGGTGGTCGGTTCCGATCATCCGCGCGTTGTCGATGATGCCCTCATCTGCCATCGCGTCCATCGACGCGACGATCGAGGCCGCGGCGAGCGGATGTCCGGAGTAGGTGAGCCCGCCGGGGAACACTCTGGTGTCGAACTCGTGCGCGATCGCATCGGAGATGACGACGCCGCCGACCGGCACATAGCCGGAGTTGACGCCCTTGGCGAAGGTGATGAGGTCGGGGACGACGTCGAAGCCCTGGAAGG
The DNA here is from genome assembly GCF_040546025.1 of Marisediminicola sp. UYEF4. NCBI lineage: Bacteria > Bacillati > Actinomycetota > Actinomycetes > Micrococcales > Microbacteriaceae > Marisediminicola > Marisediminicola sp. UYEF4. Next base: position 32,950 of record NZ_JBEPNA010000020.1, read on the forward strand.
CGAACCACTCCCCCGTTCGGCCGAAGCCGCACATGACCTCGTCGAGGATGAGCAGGATGCCGTACTTGTCGCACAGCTCGCGCACACCGACGAGGTAGCCGGGCGGTGGCACGAGCACGCCGGCGGTGCCGGGGACGCTCTCGAGCAGGATCGCGGCGATTGACGATGAGCCCTCCGCCTGGATGACGCGCTCGAGGTGGTGCAGCGCGCGGGCGCACTCCTCCTCGGGTGTCTGCGCCCAGAACTCCGAGCGGTAGAGGAACGGCCCGAAGAAGTGCACGTGCCCGCGCGCAAACTCATTGGGCACGCGGCGCCAGTCGCCGGTCGCGACGACCGCCGCGCCGGTGTTGCCGTGGTACGAGCGGTAGGTCGACAGCACCTTGTCACGGCCCGTGGTGAGCCTCGCCATACGGATCGCGTTCTCGTTAGCATCCGCCCCGCCGTTGGTGAAGAACACACTCCCGAAGCTCGATCCTGCCCGCGCGAGGATGCGCTGGGCCGCCTGGCCTCGGGCGAGGTTCGCGTGGGGGGGCGCGACCATCGTGATGGTGTCGGCCTGGTCCTTGATGGCCTGGATGACCTTCGGATGCTGGTGCCCGATGTTCATGTTGACGAGCTGGCTCGAGAAGTCGAGGTACTCCTTGCCGTCGTAGTCCCACAGCGTCGACCCGAGCGCCCCGGCGATCACGAAGGGCTTGAGCGCCGCCTGCGCCGACCAGGAGTGGAACACGTGGGCACGGTCCAGGTCGTATGCAAGCGTGCCGTCTGCCGGGTCGATCGTCGTGCTCATGGTCGTTCCTTCGCTGAGATACAGGGGTGAGCGGGGCCCCGTGGACGGGGCCTCCGCTCACCCTAATTGGTGGAGCTACTTGCCGCCTTCATTGAGGGTGACCTCGATCGGTTCGAAGCTCTCGCCCGTCACATCGATGCCCTCCTCGGTGAGCTCCGCGAGCGCCAGCTCGATGTACTCGTTCGTGTAGGCGTTCTCCGGCGGGTCGGTCGTGATGACCGTGGAGCCCTCGAGGTTCTTCGCGGTCTTGGCGACCGAGACGGTCTGCTCCCACGCGTCCGCATCGATCACGCCGATGCCGTCGGGCGAGGGCCAGACGAGCTTGTTGACCTCGTTGGTCTGCCACAGCTGGTGGCTCGAGCCGAGCTGCGAGCCTGCGCCGACGACGATCTCGGCGGTCTCCGCCGGGAAGTCGCGCGCGTAGACGAAGCCCTTGATGACGGCCTTGAGGAAGGCGACCGCGGTCTCCTGGTAGGCCTCGTCGGATTCGAGCCGCTCGGCGTTGGCCCAGATCGCGTCCTGCAGCATCGCGGTGCCCTCGTCGTTCCAGTCGATGACGGTGAAGTCCTCCGGCTGGTACAGCTCGCCCGTGTCGGGGTTGATCGTCTCCAGAACCTGCGCGTACTCGTTGTAGGTCATCGCCTGGGCCGCGTCGATGTCTCCCGCGAGCAGCGCCGCCATGTCGAACTGCTGCTGCACGAGCGTCACGTCGGTCGTCGGGTCCAGGCCCGCCTCGGTGATGCCGGCGAACAGCTCGAACTCGTTGCCGAAGCCCCAGTTGCCGACGTTCTTGCCCTCGAGGTCGGCGGCGGTGTCGATGCCGGCATCCGCGAAGGAAACCTGCAGGGTGCCGGAGCGCTGGAAGATCTGGCCGATGTCGGTGATGCCGGCACCCTGCTCGATCGAGGCGAGCGCCTTCGGCACCCAGGCGATCGCGAAGTCGGCCTGCTGATCGGCGAGCACCGTCTGCGGCACGATGTCGACGCCGCCCTCGACGATCTCGACGTCGAGTCCCTCGTCTTCGAAGTAGCCCTGGTCGAGGGCCGCGTAGTAGCCGGAGAACTGCGCCTGCGCGAACCACTGCAGCTGCAGGGTCACGGGGGTGAGCCCGCCGTCGCCGTCGGCCGTGTCGGGCGCCTCGTCGGTGGTGCCGCTGCATCCGCTGAGAACCAGTGCCGAGGAAGCGGCCATCGCGGCCATTCCCATCCACACGCGCGTGCTGTGCTTCATGTGTTTCTCCTTCGTGCTGTTCGGATTTGCTGGTGACTGCTTCTTTCAGGCCACCCCGACACCGTCGGCAGGGGGACGTCGGGGGTCACGCCGTGCGGCGCGAGACGGCTTTCTCGATCGCGAGGGTCGCGGCGTAGAACACGACGCCGAGGATGATCGCGCCGAACACGTAGGCCCAGGCGCGCGGGTAGGCGCTGTTGGCCGCGGCCGAGGTGATGCGGGAGCCGAGACCGTTCTGCAGCCCGCCGAAGTACTCGGCGACGATCGCCGAGATCACCGCGAGCGAGGAGGCGATGTTGAGCCCCGTGAACACGTAGGGCAGGGCGCCGGGGATCGTGACGGTGCGGCTGATCTGCCAATTGGATGCCGCGTACGCGCGCATGAGGTCGCGGTGCACCGGCAGCACCTGGCGGAGCCCGCGCAGCGTGTTGATGAACACGGGAACGAACACGACGATCGCGACGATCACCCGGCGCGGCGTTTCGCTCGTCGCCCCGTACATCGTGGTGAGCACGGGGGCCAGCGCCACGATCGGCACGACGGCGATCGCGGCGACGACGGGCGTCAGCAGCTCGTCGATGAAGCTGAGCCGGGAGGCGAGCAGCGCCATGCTGATGGCCAGCAGCGCGCCCGCGATCAGTCCGATGAGCGCGTTGGCGCCGGTTGCGAGGAACGACGTCCAGAGCACCGGCGAAACGAGACCCAGCTGCGTGAGGATCGCCGTTGGAGCGGGCAGCAGGTAGGGCTGGATGTCGCCGAGAGCGACAAGCAGCTCCCACGCGACAAGGACGACCAGCCCGAGCGCCACGGGTGGCAGCACGAAACGCAGGGTCGCCGATCTCATCGCAGGTCCACTCCCCGTACCGCGGCATCCGGCCGCGTCTCGGTCGGCGCCCCGTGCAGCGCCTCGCGCACCCGCGTGACGCCCTCGAAGAAGCTGTCCTCCTCGCGCAGCGTCTCACCGCGCTCCTCGCCGAGGGCGACGTCGACGATCTCGCGGATGCGGCCCGGCCGCGGCGACATGACCACGACGCGGTCGGAGAGGAACACCGCCTCGGGGATCGAGTGGGTGACGAACACGACGGCGGCGCCCGTCTCGGCGCAGATCCGCACGAGCTCGGTCTGCATGCGCTCGCGCGTCATCTCGTCGAGCGCGCCGAACGGCTCGTCCATGAGCAGCAGCTCGGGGCTCTCGGCGAGCGAGCGTGCGATCGCGACCCGCTGCTGCATGCCGCCGGAGAGCTGGTCGGGAAAGTTCGCGGCGAAATCCGACAGCCCGACGAGGCTCATGAGCTCTGCGACGCGCGCGCGCCGCGTCGGCGCCGGCACCCGGTGCAGCCGGAGCGGCAGGTCGATGTTCGCCTCGACGGTGCGCCACGGCAGGAGCCCGGCGCTCTGGAAGGCGATGCCGTAGTCCTGGTCGAGCCTGGCTTGGTGGGCGGGCTTGCCGAAGACGGTGACGGCCCCGGATGTCGGCTGGTCGAGGTCTGCGATGAGGCGCAGAAGTGTCGACTTGCCGCATCCGGACGGCCCGATCAGCGACACGAACTCACCCGCATTCACCGTGAGGCTCACGTCGTCAAGCGCGGTGACCCCCTCGCCCTTCTTGGCGGGGAAAATCTTCGTGGCGTGGCTCACGTGAACCGCCATGGCGTGGCTCATGCGGTCACCTCGTTTCTGCGATAGCGCTTCAGGGTCAGTCCGGCGAGCGCCACGATCCCCGCCGCGGCGAGGCCCATGATCACGGCGACGGCGATGGGCGAGTACGCCTTTGCCGGGTCGCTCGATCCCGACTGGGCATATTCGATGATGAGGCGGCCGATACCGCCTTTGGCGCCCGTGGACACCTCGGCGACGACGGTGCCGATGATGGCGGATGCCGCGCCGAGGCGCAGCGCCGGCAGCAGGTACGGCACGCTCGCGGGCAGTCGCAGATACAGCAGGGTCGCCCACCACCCGGTCGCGTAAGCGTGGAACAGCTCCACGTTGATCTCGTCGGGCGACTGGAGGCCGCGAAGCGCACCGACTGCCACGGGGAAGAACGCGAGGTAGGCAGCGATCACGGCCACCGACATCCACCGCTCCCACTCGAAGGCGCCGATCTGCACCCGGCCGCCCCAGCTGACGATGAGCGGGGCAAGGGCGATGAGCGGCACGGTCTGGCTGAGAACAAGCCACGGCAGCACCGCCGACTCGGCGACGCGGAACCGCTGCATGAGCAGCGCCAGGCCGAACCCGACGATGGAGCCGATGAGCAGCCCCACGGAGGCCGTGCCGAGGCTCGAGGCTCCGGCGAGCAGCACCGAGATCCACACGGGCGGCGATCCCTCGGAGGAGTTCACGGGCTCGAGCGCACGGGAGATCATGTCCCAGATGTGCGGCATCGCGAGGTCGGTCGTGCGCGGCAGCAGCTGCAGCCCGGCCACATCGACCCCCACTGCGGGGCCCACGGCCTTGTAGAGCTCCCAGATCACGCCGAGCAGCACGATCGCGAGCGCGCCCAGCCCGATGCGCCTGGCCAGACCGGTCATCCCGCGCACGGCCCCGTCATGCCTTGGCCACGATCTGCTCCTTGAGTGCGGGGATGACGCTCTCCCCGTACACGCGGAGGGTCTCCTCCTTGTTGTCGTGCTGCAGGTAGCCGGCGAACTGGTCGACGCCGAGCTCCTTGAGTGCTGTGAGCTTCTCGATGTGCTGCTCGGCGGTGCCGAGCAGGCAGAACCGGTCGACGATCTCGTCCGGCACGAAGTCGGCGTGCGTGTTGCCGACGAGCCCGTGCTGGTTGTAGTCGTACCCCTCGCGCGCGGCAATGTAATCGGTGAGCGCCTTGGGCACGGAGCCGTCGGCGCCGTACTTGGCGACGATGTCGGCCACGTGGTTGCCGACCATGCCGCCGAACCAGCGCGTCTGGTTGCGCATGTGCTCGATGTTGTCGCCGATGTACATGGGCGCGGCGACGCAGAACTTGACGGCCATCGGGTCGCGGCCGGCCTTCTCCGCGGCATCCCGCACCGTCCCGATCATCCACGCGGCGATGTCGAGGTCGGCGAGCTGCAGGATGAAGCCGTCGCCGACCTCCCCCGTGAGCTTGAGGGCGAGCGGTCCATAGGCGGCGACCCACACCTCGAGCGACGACCCGACGCTCCACGGAAACTGCACGGTCGCGCCGTTGTGTTCGACCGCGCGGCTGTTGGCGAGCTCGCGGATGACGTGGATCGACTCGCGCAGCGTCCTGAGAGTGGTCGGGGCGCCTCCCGTGACGCGCACGGCGGAGTCGCCCCGGCCGATGCCGCAGACCGTGCGGTTGCCGTACATCTCGTTGAGGGTGGCGTAGGTGGATGCGGTGACGGTCCAGTCGCGGGTCGCCGGGTTGGTGACCATCGGGCCGACGATGACGCGGTTCGTCTCGGCCAGGATGCGGCTGTAGATCACGTAGGGCTCCTGCCAGAGCAGGTGCGAGTCGAAGGTCCACACGTGGCTGAACCCGTGCTGCTCCGCGAGTTTGGCGAGGTGCACGGTGCGTGAGGCCGGCGGGGTGGTCTGAAGTACTGCTCCGAAATCCACTGTGCTCCTTAGATCAGGTACTGGCTGAGGCCGCGCTTGACGAAGTGACCGTCACCCTTGGCTCCGAGGTACTGGTTGTCGTCGATGACGACCTTGCCCCGGGACAGCACGGTATCGACGTGCCCGTCGATCTCGAAGCCCTCCCACGCGGAGTGGTCCATGTTCATGTGGTGGGTCTTCTCGTAGCCGATGCTCGTGTGGCCGTTCGGGTCGTAGATCACGATGTCGGCATCCGCTCCCGGGGCGATGACGCCCTTCGTGCCGTAGAGCCCGAACATGCGGGCGGGGGTGGTCGAGGTGATCTCCACCCACCTCTCGAGGCTGATCTGCCCGTCGACGACACCCTGGTAGAGCAGGTCCATGCGGTGCTCGACCGAGCCGATCCCGTTCGGGATCTTCGAGAAGTTGCCGAGGCCCAGATCCTTCTGGCCCTTCATGCAGAATGGGCAGTGGTCGGTGGAGACCATCTGGATGTCGTTGGTGCGCAGCGACTGCCACATGTGCGCCTGATGCCCCTCGGCCTTCGATCGCAGCGGCGTGGAGCACACCCACTTCGCGCCCTCGAAGCCGGGTGCGCCGAGCTGCTCCTCGAGCGACAGGTAGAGGTACTGCGGGCAGGTCTCCCCGAACACGTTCTGGCCGACGTCGCGCGCTGCGGCGAGCTGCTCGACGGCCTGCTTGGCGCTCACGTGCACGACGTAGAGCGGGGCGCCGGTGAGGTTCGCGAGCATGATCGCCCGGTGGGTGGCCTCCTCCTCCATCTGCCAGGCCCGCGCGACGCCGTGGTAGTAGGGGTCGGTCTTGCCCTGGGCGAGCAGCTGGCTCACGAGCACGTCGATCGCGGGGCCGTTCTCGGCGTGCATCATCGTCATCATCCCGGTGCGCGCCGAGACCTGCATGGCGCGCAGGATCTGCGCGTCGTCGCTGTAGAAGACGCCCGGGTAGGCCATGAACATCTTGAAGCTCGTGATGCCCTCGTCGGGCAGCGACTCCAGCGCCTGCAGGGAGTCCTCGTTGACGTCGCCGACGATCTGGTGGAAGGCGTAGTCGATCGCGCAGTTGCCGCGGGCCTTCTCATGCCAGGTGGCGAGGCCGTCCATGACGCGCTGCCCGTAGGTCTGCACCGCGAAGTCGATGATCGTCGTGGTGCCGCCCCAGGCTGCGGCCCTCGTGCCGGTCTCGAAGGTGTCGGATGCCGCGGTGCCGCCGAACGGCAGCTCCATGTGGGTGTGCGCGTCGATTCCGCCGGGGATCACGTACTTGCCGGTGGCGTCGATCACGGTGTGCACCGAGCGGCTGAGGTCGGTGCCGAGCACGACCGAGCCGGGCGCGAGCACCGCGACGATGCTCTCGCCGTCGACGAGCACGTCGGCCTGGCTGCGGCCTGTCGCGGTGACCACGGTTCCGCCACGAATGAGGGTGGTTGTCATGACTGCTCCCTTGCAGCGGGCGGTTACGGGGCGACGGTGGCGGTGTAGGAGTCCGGGCGGCGGTCCCGGTAGAACTGCCAGTTGTTGCGCACCTCGCGGATGACGTCGAGGTCGAGATCGCGGATGACGATCTCGGTCTGGTCCTCGCTGGCGATGTCGCCGACGAAGTTGCCGCGCGGGTCGACGAAGTAGCTCGACCCGTAGAAGGTCACGGCCTTGTCGCCGAACTCCTCGGTCTCGGTGCCGACCCGGTTGTTCGCCCCGATGTAGTACTGGTTCGCGGCGGCCGCGGCGGGTTGCTCGAGCTCCCATAGGCGGTTCGACAGCCCCGGCTTGGTCGCCGAGGGGTTGAATACGATCTCGGCGCCGTTCAGCCCGAGCTCACGCCACCCTTCGGGGAAGTGGCGGTCGTAGCAGATGTAAACGCCGACCTTGCCGACCTGGGTGTTGAAGACGGGGTAGCCGAGGTTGCCGGGGCGGAAGTAGAACTTCTCCCAGAAGCGGTCGAGGTTGGGGATGTGGTGCTTGCGGTAGCTGCCGAGGTTCTCGCCGTCGGAGTCGATCACGACGGCGGTGTTGTAGTACACGCCCGGCATGGCCTCTTCGTAGATGGGGAGCACGATGACGATGCCGAGTTCCTTCGCGAGCGCTTGAAAACGGGTCGTGGTGGGACCGGGGATCGACTCGGCGTACTCGTAGTATTTGGCATCCTCGATGATGCCGAAGTAGGGCCCGTAGAACAGCTCCTGGAAGCAGATGACCTGTGCGCCCTGGGCCGCCGCGTCGCGCGCGAACTTCTCGTGCTTGGCGATCATCGATTCCTTGTCGCCGGTCCAGGTGGTCTGGGTCAGTGCTGCACGTACAACGGTCACGGTGGGCCTCCTGGTCTGAGCGCGTGATGTCATTGTCAGACGCTCACATTTCGGAATCGTTTCCAACAATGACGTTGGCGTAAAACCTACGGCTCATCTGGACTACTGCATAGAGCCGCGCCGTGGCCCGACCGAGAACCGGGGCGCGACGCCGACCGCGTCACGACGGAATACTCGGCGGCCCGCTGCGTTGGAGCGATCAGGGTCAGCGTCGTCCCGATCATCCGCTCGAGAGAAAGACAGACCGTGAACCTCATCACCGACACCGTGGACCGTTCCGCCGAGACCGACCAGACGCTTATTCCCGCGCTCTCCGAGCGGTGGAGCCCGCGCGGTTTCGACGCCGCCGCGGTCATCGACGAGCGCGTGCTGACGACCGTGCTCGAGGCCGCGCGGTGGGCACCGTCGGCCTCCAACAGCCAGCCCTCGCGGTTCATCGTTGCCCGTCGCGGCTCGGACGACTTCGCCACCATCGAGAGCGGACTGATGGGCTTCAACCAGGCCTGGGCCTCCGCGGCATCCGTTCTCATCGTGAACATCGCGGAGCTCGAAACTGACGGCAAGGAGAACCGGTGGGCGCGCTACGACCTCGGCCAGGCCGTCGCGCACCTGTCGGTGCAGGCGCAGCACGAGGGGCTGCACAGCCACCAGATGGGCGGAATCGACGCCACTGTGCTGTCGAGCGCGTTTGGTCTCGCCGAGAACCACGCCATCGTCTCGGTGATCGCTCTCGGCGTGCTCGCTGACATCGCAACGCTCGATCCCGCGCTGCTCGAGCGCGAGTCGGCGCCGCGCACCCGCAAGCCGCTGTCGGAGCTGCTGATCTCCAACGCCTGAGTGGACGGCGCCCCGGCCCGGGTCGCCGGCCGCTCGGGTCAGTACTTGATGACGACGCGGCCGTCGATCTTGCCGTGCTTCATCTCCTCGAATATCTCGTTGATCTCATCGAGGCGGCGCTCGGAGACAGTCGGGTGGATGACGCCGCGCGCGTAGAAGTCGAGCGCCTCCTTGAGGTCCTGGCGTGTGCCGACGATCGATCCGCGCACGGTGAGACCCTTGAGCACGATGTCGAAGATCGGCGCGGGGAAGTCGCCCGGCGGCAGGCCGTTGAACACGATCGTTCCGCCGCGACGCGCCATCCCGATCGCCTGCCCGAAAGCGGACGGATGCACGGCCGTCACGAGCACGCCGTGCGCGCCGCCCGTGACGCGACGGATCACCTCGACCGGGCCCTCCTCACTGGCGTTGACGGCGAGCTCGGCACCGTGCTGGCGGGCGAGGTCGAGCTTCTCCTCCGCGACGTCGACGGCGACGACGCGCAGGCCCATGGCGACGGCGTACTGCACCGCGATGTGCCCGAGGCCGCCGATTCCCGAGATGACGACCCATTCGCCGGGCTGCGCCTCGGTCATCTTGAGCCCCTTGTAGACCGTGACTCCCGCGCACAACACCGGGGCAACCTCGATCGGGTCGGCGCCGGCCGGGATGCGGGCGGCGAATCTCGAGTCGACGAGCATGTACTGCCCGAACGAGCCGTCGACGCTGTAGCCGCCGTTCTGCTGGGACTCGCACAGCGTCTCCCAGCCGGTGAGGCAGTATTCGCACGAGCTGCACGCCGACCACAGCCAGGCGTTCCCGACGATGTCGCCGACTGCGAGATCGGTCACGCCGGAGCCGAGCGCAACTACCTCACCGACACCCTCGTGTCCGGGGATGAACGGCGGCGACGGCTTGACCGGCCAGTCCCCCTCGACCGCGTGCAGGTCGGTGTGGCAGACGCCCGTCGAGATCAGGCGTACAAGGGCCTGGCCCGGGCCCGGCTCGGGCAGCGGAACGACCTCGACGGCGAGGTGTGCTCCGAACTCCCGCACGACGGCGGCCTGCATGGAGGAGGGGGTTCGACCCTCGTGGGCTTCGGATCCGCCGGCGGCGGCGGTGGGTGTCAGGGTTGTCATGTCTTAACTCCTTCGGTGAGACGTTGTCATCACACGGCGACGGTAGCCGCGGCAAGGTAGCGCCCCAGTTGCACCCTGGTGTGCGGGCATCCGTTCGGGCGGGCCGTGGGATGATGCTCGGAACACGAGCGGCAACGACGACGAACGGGGAACGCGCATGACGAACTGGCGCATCAGGGACTTCCACACTGCCGACCTCGACGGCATCCTGCACCTGTGGGAGATCGTCAAGGCAACCGGCGTCGAGCCCGTTTACGCGCTCTCGGAGGTGCTCGCCTCGTGCGAGAAGGACCATGCCGTTGTCGCGATGCACGGCGACGAGGTCGTCGGTGCCGCCGTCGCCCGCGCCGCCCACGATCAGGGCTGGGTCGTGTTTCTCGCCACCTCGCCGGGATGGCGCGGGCAGGGAATCGGTGCGGCGCTGCTCGCCGCCATCGAGAAGCGGATGGCTCCGCACGGGCTTACCAAGCTCTCGGCGCTCATGCCCGAGACCGAGACCAGGGTCGAGGCGTTCCTCAACAACGGGTTCGAGCTGAAGAAGAACCTGCGGTACTTCGAGCGGCAGATCCGGGTGCATCGGCAGGAACTGGGCCCTCTGAGCGAGCTCGGCGGGCGGCTCATGCCGCGTGACCTGTGGGACCTCGTGGCCGGCATGAAGCGGGAGAAGGAGCTGCTGGAGCGTCGCCTCGTGCTTCCACTGGCCCAGGCCGAGCTCGCCGAGGAGTTTGGCGTCGTGCCGCCGCGGGCCGTCGTGCTCTTCGGGCCTCCCGGCACCGGCAAGACGACGTTCGCGAAGGCGATCGCGTCGCGGCTCGAGTGGCCCTTCGTCGAGGTGTTCCCGTCCCGTCTCGCGGCCGACCCGAACGGCCTCGCCGGGGCGCTGCGGGAGACATTCCTCGAGATCGCGGAGCTGGAGCACGCGGTGGTCTTCATCGATGAGGTCGAGGAGATTGCCTCGCAGCGCTCGGGCGGCGCCCCGTCACCTCTCCAGGGGGTCACGAATGAGCTGCTCAAGATCATCCCCGCGTTCCGCGACCAACCGGGCCGGCTGCTCGTTTGTGCGACCAATTTCGTCCGCGCGCTCGACTCCGCGTTCCTCCGCCACGGGCGCTTCGACTACGTGATCCCGATCGGGCTACCCGACTCCGAGGCGCGCGCCGCGATGTGGCGGCGATTCATCCCCGCGGCGGTCGTCGATCAGGTCGACGTCGACCTCCTCGTTACGCGCTCGGAAGGGTTCTCCCCCGCCGACATCGAGTTCGCCGCACGCAGCGCCTCGCAGCGTGCCCTCGAGAAGGCCGTCTACGACGTGCCCGCCGCGGCACAGACGAGGCGCGGTCCGGCAACGGACGACTATCTCGACGCGATCGCCGAGACGCGCATGACCGTGAGCGCCGAGGTGGCGCAGGAGTTCCTCGAGGACATCGACACCATCGCGCGCCTGTAGCGCGGACTCACTCGAGCGGGGCATCGCACGGGCACACCCACGCGACCCGCCCACAAACGCTGCCTCACCCGCCCACAACCCGACACAATTTGGCCACTCGCGGGATGGCTGGTGCGGTTCAGACTGTGACGGCCGCGGGGTTGTGCCGTGAGGGGTAGCGCAGACCAGGGCGGGCGGACGGGCGCGCCGACAGCTGCGGCTACTCGTAGAGCGCGGCCGGCACGTCCAGTCCGTAGATTGCGAGGCCAGAGCCCCAGATCGCCGCGGCGCCCGCGCGAAGCAGGTCGATCGGGCGCGGCCCGAAGGCCCGGATGCTGACGACATTGCCGGCGACGCGAACGACCGCCTCGCCGACGCTCACGGTGCGACCGGCGGCATCCCTCTCATCGAGGACAGGCGGGTACGGCTCGTGCAGCTGCCGAAGGTCGTCGAGCAGGAATGTCGGCCGGCTCTTCGCGTCGGCCGCGAGCACCTGCTTGGCGCGATCGATGCCCGTGAGAACAAGAGCGGAGGGGATGCCGGCGCGGTTCGCCCCGAGGATGTCGGTGTCGAGCCGGTCGCCGAGGAAGAGCGCGGAGGTACCGCCGAAGCGGCTCATCGCCTCGGTGAAGATCGGCACCTCTGGCTTGCCGGCGACGACGGGCAGGCGCCCGACAGCGGTGTGCACCGCAGACACGAGAGTGCCGTTTCCGGGGGCGATGCCGCGCGCGACGGGGATGGTCCAGTCGGTGTTCGTCGCGATCCAGGGGATGCCGGTGTGCAGCGCGAACGCGGCCTCGGCGAGCTGGGTCCAGCCGACGGACGGGTGGAAGCCCTGGATGACTGCGGCGGGCGAGTCCTCTGCGCTCGTCGTCGGCACGAAGCCGGCGCGCACGACCTCGGAGATGAGTCCCTCGCCGCCGACAACCAGAACGGTCGCGCCGGCCGGCACGGTGCCGGCCAGCAGGCGCACCGCGGCCTGGGGCGAGGTCACGACGTCATCCGGCCGCACGGTCAACCCGAGACCAGACAGGTGCTCGGCAACGGAATCCGGTGTGCGAGCGGCGTTGTTGGTGATGTAGCCCACCCGCATCCGGCTCGCCGCCGCATTTATGCTCTCGACGGCATATGGGATCGCCTTGGCGCCCTTGTAGACGACCCCGTCGAGATCGGCGAGCAGAAGGTCGACGCCCTCGAGGGGAGTCGCGCCGCTCACGCGGGCGCCTCGTCGGAGCGGGAGGGGGACGGCTCGGCAGTGCCGGCAGCAGACTCGACGTCGGCCCCCTCGGCCGGCGCGTCTGCATGGGCGCGCTCGACGGCGGGCGCCTCGTCTGCCCCATCGCCCTCAGCGGGCTCATCAGCGTGGACGCGCGGAACGGAATCAGCCTCGTCTTCGTCGCCACCCACGCGGTCGTCCTGAACCTCGTCCTCGAACTCGTCGTCGAACTCGAGCTCCTCCTCGACGACCTCCATCGTCTCGTCGTCGTCGCCCAGCTCGCTGGAGTTGAGCGCGCCCTGCGCGCGGTCGGAGCGCTCGTACCACTCCTCCGCCTCATCGGTGCGCCCGAGATCCTCGAGCACGGCGGCGTAGGCGTCGAACAGGGCGGGGCTCCACGAGAATGCGACGTTGGCGTCGAGTTGCGGGATCTCGAGTTCCGACAGGGCGGCGTCGAGCTGCCCGAGGTCGAGCCGCGCGCCGGACATAGCGATCGCGAGTTCGACCTGCACGTCGACCGGGAGGGTCGAACGCTCGACGGAGCGGCCGAGCTCGAGTGCCTTATCTGGACGGCCGAGCCCGCGCTCGCTGTCGACCATCATCGGCAGCTGGTCGTTCTTGCCGGAGATGCGGCGGTAGGTGCGCAGCTCGCGCAGGGCGAGGCCGAAGTCGCCGGTGAGGTAGGCGGTGATCGCCAGCGTCTCGCGCACGACGGCTATGCGTCCGGCGCGGCGAGCCGCGGACACGGCGTGCCGGTGGGCCAGCGCGGGGTCCTCCTCGATGAGACGGGCGGCCATAGCGAGGTGCCTCGCGACCTCCTCGGCGTTCTCCTTGCTGAGGGTCTTGAGCTGCGTGCGTGCGCCGCGGTCGAGGTCGCCCGCCTTGACGTCATCCGGGATCTCGGGGTCGTCGTGGCGGTTGCGCACCGCCTTGATGCCGTAGGGGTCACGATCCTCCCACTCGGTGTCCCGGCCGCCGCGCTGTGTCTGGAACGGGTTCCCGGCGGAGCGGTCGACGCGACCGCGGTCCCCCGCTCCGGCCCTCGGCGAATCCGAACCGCGGCCGGGACCGCCATCACGCCGCGGACCGCCGGATGCCGGCTGTCCCCGACGGGGGCCGCTCTGGTCGGAACGTGCGCCGTCTGGCTTGCCGCCTGGCCGCTTGTTGCGGTCGCCCGAATCGCTCACTGGGATCTCCTGTTTAGCTATAGATGTGATCTCGCCTATGCTCGCGCACCAGCTCGTTAACGCAAAATGGCCACCCCATCGGGGTGGCCATTTCACGTGTTGCTAAGTTAAGTCCGGCGGTGTCCTACTCTCCCACAAGGTCCCCCTTGCAGTACCATCGGCGCTGAGAGTCTTAGCTTCCGGGTTCGGAATGTGACCGGGCGTT